>NZ_VUMH01000012.1 GCF_009696265.1 Desulfovibrio porci | reverse complement strand
GCGCGAAGGGCCTTTCCTTTTGTATGAAATGCCGGCCCGCGTCAGACCTCCGGATGCCGACAGCCGTTGCGTGGATTCTCCACGATGCCCCCCCATACTGCCTTCAGACGCCGCTTCCCGCGCCGCAAGCGCTCGAAACCTTTGGCAAGGCCGCGCTGCATTAGCATCCTCCCGATAGCCCTCATCCCACCTTGATCTTCCACTCATTTTGAAAACACCCCTGTGCTGAACTGTCCCTCGCTTCTCGGTTTGCCCTTTAAAAAGTTTTCGACTTCCCGCTTCGCAACGCGCACTTCTTTGGGCAAGGATTCTTTTCCATCTGGAGGGCGTTGCACTGCGAGATGAGTTTCTTTCCCGGAGCTCTTGACAAATTGGGGGCAGCGTCTTAAATGCTCATTTGAGCAAAACAACTGAGGTGCCCATGCCCAGACCCTGCCATTGCCGCCGCGTATCCGCTTTACCTAAAGCGGCCTATTTCAAGCCCCGGGGCATTCCGTTGAGCGAGCTCGCGGAAACCGTGCTGCCCGTGGATGGCCTGGAAGCTGTGCGGCTGGCGGACTACCAAGGCCTGAACATGGACGAGGCCGCCGCCCGCATGGGCGTTTCGCGGCATACTTTCGGCAGGCTGTTGCGCAAGGCGCATCACTGTGTGGCCCAGGCCCTGATTGAGGGGCGGGCGTTGCGCATTGAAGGCGGGGTGTGCGCCTTGACCGGAGAAACCAATGTTCAAGGAGAAATTCCAATGAGTGAGACTATTCTTGTGGCTGTTCCCTCGGACGCGCCTGGCGGCCTGGAAGCCGTTCCCAGCGCGCATTTCGGCCACTGCGACGCATATACCCTGGCCTATGTGGAAAACGGGGCCGTCAGCGACGTGCGCGTGTTGCCCAACAGCGGACATGAGCACGGGAATTGCCTCCAGCCCGTGCAGGAGCTGGCAGCGCAGGGCGTCCGCGCGCTGCTGGCCGGCGGCATGGGCATGCGCCCGCTCAACGCCATGCAGGCGGCGGGCATCACGGTGTATTACAACGCCGGGCAGGCCACGGTGGGCGATGCCCTGAAGGCCTTTGCCGAAGGCAAACTCCAGGCTTTCGGAACCGAACAGCTTTGCCGGGGCGGCTGCAATCACCATCATTAATCTCGGGCTTCCTTGCAAACTTCCTTTTTCAGTCCGGTCTGCGCTGGCAGACCGGACTTTTTTGGTATGAAGAAAACCCCCCGCTAGGCGGGGGGTTCCCAAAAGCTTAAAGCTATGAGTATGACAGCAAAACTCCTTTTGATTTGTTAAAAGGTCTCGCGGTCTGGCAACTGCGAGTCAACAAATCAAAAGGAGGTCACATGGGTGACGTCAAAAGTCTAGCCCACACACGGTGGAACTGCAAATATCACGTGGTATTTGCGCCCAAATATCGCCGGCAGGTGTTTTACGGAGAGAAGAAAAGAGCCATCGGAGAAATACTGCGTAAATTGTGTGAGTGGAAGGATGTGAACATTGTGGAAGCTGAATGTTGCCCGGACCACATTCACATGCTGCTTGAAATCCCACCCAAAATGAGTGTGTCGAGTTTTATGGGGTATTTGAAGGGCAAGAGCAGTTTGATGATCTACGAGCAATTTGGTGATCTCAAGTTCAAATATCGCAGTCGCGAATTTTGGTGCCGTGGTTTTTACGTGGATACGGTAGGTAAAAACAAAGCGAAAATACAGGATTACATAAAGCATCAGTTGGAACAGGACAAACTTGGTGCGCAACTGAGCCTTCCCTACCCAGGAAGCCCGTTTACGGGCCGCAAGTAGCAGAAATGCGAATGTCAGATCGCACATGCGCCTGGAAGGGCGCGGCTGGTAAGAAAGCCTTGCAGGCGCATATGAAGAACCCCCGGCTAGGCCGGAGGGTCTCTTTTAGGATCTTTCTTTTTGAAATCGTCTGGGGCGGCACCAGCAGCGACCTGAGATGCTTCTTCGGCGCTGAAGTTGATCCACGCTGATGCATGAATACTTATTTTAATATATATTAAACTATTTTATTTTTTCTTGACAGATTATTGATACTATAGTTAGTACTTAAATAACAATTTTTATTCACTCTCGCCAAGGAGGCTTCATGCGGGATATTCCACCCACCGCTCCCCTGCGATCCGCCGAGGTCTTTGTTTTCCGCGCTCCAATAGACGTGCCGGTGCGCACCTCTTTTGGCGTCATGCGCGACAGGCCCGCCGTGCTGTCGCGCGTGGAGGATGCGGACGGCCTGTGGGGTTGGGGCGAAGCCTGGTGCAATTTCCCTTCCTGCGGGGCGGAGCATCGCGGCCGCCTGCTGGCCGAAACGGTGTTGCCGCCTGCTCTCGGCGTACCCTGGCATGAACCCGGCCAACTGGTGCGCGACGTGGCCCGCAAGCTGCACATTTTGCGCCTCCAGGCCGACGAACCCGGCCCCATGGATCAGGCTCTGGCCTGTCTGGATATCGCACTCTGGGATCTGGTCGCCCGCCGTGCGGGCTCGCCGCTGCATGAGCTGCTCGGCGACGCGGCCATGACGGCCATGCCCGCCTATGCCAGCGGCATCAATCATCCCGGCGTGGCTGAAACCGTGGAGCGCATGCGGCAAGCGGGCTACCGGGCCTTCAAGGTCAAGATCGGTTTCGGTCGCGAACAGGACGAGGCCAATATCCGCGCGGCTCTGGATACCCTGCTGCCAGGCGAGCGGCTGGCGGTGGACGCCAATCAGGCCTGGACTCTGGAGCAGGCTCTGGAGGCCTTGCCGCGCCTGCGGCAATATCCCCTGCTCTGGGTGGAAGAGCCGCTGGCCTGCGACCGCCCGGCGGAAGAATGGGCCCGCCTGGCCGCATCCGGCCGGTTTTCCCTGGCCGCCGGGGAAAACATCCGCGGCGCCGCTTCTTTTGACGCGGCCATTGCCGCAGCCGCCATCCGCGTGGTTCAGCCGGACGTCTGCAAATGGGGCGGCCTCACGGCTTGCCGTCGCGTGGCCCGTGCGGCCCTGGCCGCCGGGCTGCACTACTGCCCGCATTATCTCGGCGGCGGCATCGGCCTGCTGGCTTCCGCCCATCTGCTGGCCGCTGTGGGCGGCGACGGCCTGCTGGAAGTGGACTGCAACCCCAATCCCCTGCGCGAGCTGCTGGCCGATCCCTTCCCGCGTCTGGAGGACGGGCGCTTTATCCTGAGTCATGAGCCCGGACTGGGCGTCGTGCCGGACATGGGCGCTGTGGAACATCTGCTGACGTTCCACGCGCTCTGCCGCTGACGCCCGTCATCTCTGTCACATGTTCGTAAAGGAGATATTATGAAACGCCTGCTGGTTTTCCTGACGTGTCTCGTGTGCGCGTTGTGCGCTTCTGTTCCGGCCCGCACGGCTGAAAAAACGGTCATCCATCTGCTCAGCACGCCTTTCGGCACCGGCAGCTATGTGCTGGGCACGGCTCTGGAGAGCATCGTCAACCAGGGCGATTATCCCCTGAGCATCGCCTACGCGGAAACGCCGGGGCAGGCCTACAACGTCAACAAACTCAATGCCGATGCGGCCGCGCGTCAGAATACCGTGGTGACGGCCTCGCAGGGCATCAACTGGCTGGCCGAGCAGGGCAAAAAGCCCTTCCCAGCCAAGCGCACGCCGCTCAAGCTCATCGGCATCTACACCTATACGGCAACCTGGCTGGTGACCGGCGACAAGGACATCAAGAGCGTGGCCGACCTCAAAGGCAAGCGCATCGCCATGGGGCGCATTCCCCAGGTCATCTGGGGCTATGAGCCGGACGCCCTGCTGCGCAACGGCTACGACGACGATTTTTACAAGAGCCTGAAAATCCAGTTCGTCGGCACCTCCGAAGCCGCCACCGCCCTGGTCAACGGCCAGGTGGACGCGGCCACCATCGGCGGCTACATGGATCCGGTCTCCGGCAGATTCTCGCCCGCGCCCCAGACCGTGGAAGTGCTGGCGTCGGGCCGTAAACTCCGCCATCTGGACTGGACAAAGGACGCGGTGGAAAAAACCGCCGCCAAGGACATCCGGCTCTTCCCCATCCAGGTGCCCGCCAAGGCTGTGGACGGCCTGGAAGCCCCCATCTGGATCGGCGCGGATCTGCACGGCCTCTTCGCCCATCCCGATTTCCCCGAGGAATACGCCTACATCCTGGCCAAAGCCATGATCGAAAATATTGAAGCCTTCGGCAAATACCACGCCCTGGGCGGCCTCATGAGCCGCGCCGGACTGGTCAAGGGCTTCAGCCCGGAAAATATCCATCCCGGCGCCTTGCGCGCCTACAAGGAAGCGGGAATCCTTTAGGAGCCGTAAACACTCCCCCGCGTATGCCGGAGGCCGCCCGCGCGGCCCCGGCATACGCGCAGCATCCTGAGCATCGCCCAGCCCGAACCGTTCGCGCGGAGGTTTCTCCATGAACAAGATCTCGCCGCCCAAGGCCATTCTGACCGTTGGGGGGCTCGGCATGGTGGCCTACCATGCCGTGGCCTCGCAATACCTCTACTTCAGCCAGTGGGAACACCAGACCATCCACTTCGCCTTTCTGTTCCTGATGGTTTTTATGAGCTACGCCATCAAGGCCAAAAGCCGTCTGGCGGCAGCGGGCCTGTATCTCTGCCTGGCGGCGGCCCTGGCATGTTGCGTCTATGTCTACGGCAACATTGAAGAACTGGAAATGTCGCAGGGCTTCCCCAGCCAGGCGGCCCTGCTGGCCGGGCTGTGGCTCATTCTGGCGACGGCTCTGGGCACCTGGCTGTGCTGGGGGCTGCCCCTGCTGCTGGTGGCTGTGGTTTTTGTGGCCTATTTTTTCCTCGGGCATCTGCTCAGCGGGCCGCTCTATCACCCGGCTTTCGGCTTTGATTACGTGGTCTCCATGCTCAGCGTGGGGCTTTCGGGTCTTTACGGGCTGTTCATGTCCATCAGCGCGGACCAGGTCTTCATGTTCGTGGTCTTCGGCGCGCTGCTGGGCATTTTCAAGGTGGAAGGCCTGCTCATGGAAATGGGCAAAATCCTCGGGCGCAGGCTGCGCGGCGGGGCCGGGCTCACCGGGGTGTTTTCCAATTCGCTCATCGGCATGGTTTCCGGCGCGCCGGTGGCCAATGTGGCCATCACCGGCCCCTTTGTGCTGCCGTATATGCGCAAATCCGGCTACTCAGTGGACGAGGCGGGCGGCATTCTGGCCTGCTCGGCCACGGGCAGCCAGCTCATGCCGCCGGTCATGGGGGCCGCGGCTTTCATGATGGCGACCTTCATTGGCCAGCCTTACGCCGTGGTCATGCTGGCCGCCATTCTGCCCGCGGTTCTTTTTTATTTCGCCGTCGCCCTGGGCGTGCAATTTCTCTCGGTGCGCAAGGAGTTGCAGATTGTGCGCATGGACGTGGACTGGGCCCTGATCCGGCGGCGGCTGCCGGTCTTCGTGCTGCCCATCGGCCTGATCTTCGTCATGCTGCTGATGCGCTACAGCCCGTCCAACACGGCCTTCTGGGCCAGTGTGGTCACCCTGGTCACGGGATTCGCCATCAAGGACACCCGGCCGGATCGCCGGGAACTTGTCCGCTCCCTGGTCAGCGGGGCCGTGACCGGGGCCAAGATCGGCATTTCCCTGGCGCTCATCGGCATGGTGGCCCAGACGCTCATTTCCACGGGCCTGGGCAGTAAGCTGGCCAGTCTGATTCATATTCTGGCCGGAGGGCAGCTGTTCATCGCCTTGCTGGTCACCATGGTGGTGGCTCTGATTCTGGGCTGCGCCGTGCCCCCGGCCGCGGCCTACGCCCTGTGCGCCATCATTATCATCCCCACGCTCACGCCCATGGGCGTGGACCTGCTGCGGGCCCACATGTTCTGCTTCTATTTCTCCATTATCGCGGCGGTGACGCCGCCGGTGGGCCTGGCCTCCCTGGCGGCCACGGGCATTTCCGGCGGCAATTACGCCGTCACCAGCGTGCACGGCTTCCGTCTTTCGCTGAGCGGTTTCATCCTGCCCTTCCTGATTATCTATAACCCGTTGTTCTCCTTTGATTTCAGCAATGCCGTCTGGTCCGTCTGCTCCCTGGTCTGCATCCTGACCGGACTGACCAGCCTGGACGCCCTGTTGTACGGAGCCATGGCCCGCCCCTTCACCCCCCGCGATTACGCCCTCTCCGCCGTGGTCATGCTGCTCAGCTTCTGGCTGACCATCCGGGGCGCACACCTGGCGCCGCCGCTCTGTGCGTTGCTCACGCTGGGCGTCACGGCCCTGCTGGCCGCACAGTGGTTCTGGCAGGTCAGAAGGCCGCCCGCCACCCTCCGGACGGCCTGAGGCCGCTTCAAGCGCGAAAAGCCCCGCCGACACTGTCGGCGGGGCTTTTCTGTGAGGAGTCTTCGCGGCGCGCGCGTCAGCGCACCAGATCAATGTCAAAGCGCACCCGGTCGCCGGGGTGCACCACCAGGGCGGCGTAAATGGCCCGGCCCGTCTCGTCGCAGGCATAGCGCCGCACCAGGGCCACGGGCGCGCCGCAGGGAATGTCCAGGTGTTGCGCCGCTTCCGGCGACGCGCCGCCGATGGTCAGCTCCTGCCGGGCCTTGGACACGTTGACGTTGAGTTCGTCCATGACCGGGATCACCGTGGTGGCGTTGAAGCGCTCCGGCGCGCGGTCGTAAATGGCCTTGTCCAGATAGAGGTCAATATAGGCGAAGCGCACGCCGTCCTTGATGTGCACCCGCCGCATGTAACGGTAGGCGGGCGCGGACGGCAGATCCCAGGCGGCCAGCAGCGGGCAGTCCGGCACGTCGGCGGCGTCGAGCAGCTCGACGCTGGCCCCTTCGATGCGCTTGACCATGGCCTTCCATGAAGTGCGCATCTTTTCATGGGGCCGGGCGGGCAACTGCCGGGCCACGTGGATGCCGCGTCCCTGGCGGGAGGTGAGCAGGCCTTCCAGACAGAGCAGTTGCACGGCCTGGCGGGCGGTGACCCTGGCCACGCCGAAAATTTCGGCCATCCGCAGCAGATTGGGCAGCTTGGCTCCCGGGGGCAGCATGCCGTTTTCAATCTGCTGGCGCAGCACGTCCGCCAGCTGGGCGTAGAGGGGCGGGCCGGGACGGCGGAATTGCGGCGGCTCGGAAAAAAAAGGAAAAAGCTGTTTCTGTTCGGCCATGACATTTCTTTGCCGCAACCACGCTCACGTGCGCGGGCGGCGGAAGGACGGATTCAGGAACGGAAGGACCGCAACCGTTCCCCGGCGGCCGCGCGTTCCGCCGCATCGGCCACCGGCGCGGGCACAATGGTTTTGCCGATGGGGCAGAGAGCCAGAGCCGCCAGCTTGACGTGCTGCCAGGCAAAGGGAATGCCGATGATCGTGACCGCGCAGAGAAGCGCCCAGACAAGGTGCTCCATGGCGATCCAGATGCCCGCCAGCAGCAGCCAGATAATGTTGCCCAGCGTGCCGAAGGGGCCGGTGCCGATGTCCTGTTGGCCGGTAAGCACCTCGCGGGACACGGGCATCTTGCCGAAAGGGAAAAAGGCGAACTGCCCGATGACAAAGCAGGCCCGCCCCCAGGGGATGCCCACAATGGAAATGAAGCAGAGCACGCCCACAAACCACCAGCTCAGGCCCATCCAGATGCCGCCCAGCAAAAACCAGATCACGTTGCCCAGGCAACTCATGGCTGTTTCCTCATGGTCCGGGTTGGCCGTTTCACAGTGAATCCGCCCTGGAATATGTCACGCTTGAAATGCGCCGGGTTTTCTAAAAATTGACCACGACCTGTTCGCCGTCCGGAGTGCGCCGGGCGACGTCGCCGATGCGCCAGGCCCGCAGGTTGAAGGCCTGAATGCGGTTGACGGCTTCCTCGGCCTGCTCGGCGGGCAGCACCAGAATGTAGCCGATGCCGCCGTTGAAGATCTGGAGGATTTCCGGCCAGGAGAGATTGCCCGCTTCCTTGAGCCAGTGGAAGACCGGGGGCATCTGCCAGCTGCCGAAACTGATCCTGGCCTCCACCTGGGAAGGCAGTACGCGCGGAATGTTGTCGTAAAAACCGCCGCCCGTGATGTGGGCCATGCCCTTGACGTTCATGTCGCGCAGCAGGGAGCGCACGGCCTCCACATAGATGATGGTGGGCGTCAGCAGCACGTCGCGCACGCTGGCTCCGTCCGCGCCGGGGAAGGCGTCGTCCGGTCCGAGGCCGCTCTGGTCCAGAATTTTGCGCGCCAGGGAAAAACCGTTGGAGTGCAGGCCCGAGGAGGCCACGCCCACAATGACGTCGCCCACCTGGATGCCCGAGCCGTCGATGAGTTTGGCGTTATCCACCAGACCCACGCAAAAGCCCGCCAGATCATATTCTCCGGGGGCGTACATGTCGGGCATTTCGGCGGTTTCGCCGCCGAGCAGGGCGCAGCCGGCCTGGCGGCAACCCTCGGCCACGCCGCTGACCACGGTTTCGGCCGTGTTCACATCCAGCTTGCCGGTGGCGAAATAATCCAGAAAAAACAGCGGCGCCGCGCCCTGAACCAGAATGTCGTTGACGCTCATGGCCACCAGATCGATGCCCACGCTGTCATGTTTGTCGAAGGCAAAGGCCAGCTTGAGTTTGGTGCCCACGCCGTCGGTGGAGGAGACCAGCACCGGCTCGCTCATGCCGCTGAGGTCCGGGCGGAACAGGCCGCCGAAGCCGCCGATGTCGGAAATGACGCCTCTGGTCTGGGTGCTCGCCACCAGATGCTTGATGCGTCCCACCAGGGCGTTGCCCGCCTCAATATTGACGCCCGCCTGGGTATAGGCTTTTGCGCGCTCGCTGGACATGCGTTGCCTCCTTCTAATCCGTATTACATAGCAAATTTTCTCCCGAAGCCCAAGCCTCTTTTTTCGTGGACCGGTCCGCCCCCCGCTGGTATAATTGAGCAAAACAGGACAATTTTATGCGCAACCACCGTATATTTCTACCGCTTTGCCTCGCGCTCTGGCTCTGGCCGGGCGCGTCCGCCGGGGCCGCGGAGCAGGAGGGCGCGTCCCCGCCCCCGCCGTCCGTGCATAACGAATACAACAATTCCACCGTGTACAGCGGCGACGTGTACACCAGCAACGCCGCCCCTGGCTCCAACGGCTTTGCCGGCACCTGGCGGGACCCTGAAACCGGCGACATCATCACGTCGGTCATCGCCCCCCGCCAGCCCCAGCCGCAGGAATGGAACACGCCCGTCATCGTGGCCCCGCAGATATACCCCGGCGGGGGGCGGCCCTATCCGCCAGGTTCCGGACTTCAGCCGCCCTATCCGCCCGGCCCACCGCCGCGTCCGTATCCAAAGCCCCATCCCGGCTTTCAGCCGGGATGGCAGGGCGCACGGCCGCCGCAAGGGCATCTGACGCCGGGAGTGCGGCCGCCGTCCGCCCTTCGGCCACGGCCGCATGCGCCGGGCTATCCGTACGCGCCGCGCAACAGCGTTGCGCCGTCCACGGGGATTGGCGGTATCGGGGGCATGGGCAACACCGGTTCCGCCGTTCACGGCGCGGGAGGGCGTTGAGATGCGAGCCATGCTCTGGGAGCCGCTGCCCGGCGGAGATGTGTGCTGCCGGCTGTGCGCGCACGCCTGCCGTCTGAAAAAAGGCGGCAAGGGGGTGTGCGGAGTGCGGGTCAATGTGGGCGGGGAACTGGTTTCCCTGGTGGCGGATGTGGTCACCAGCGCCCAGATGGATCCGGTGGAAAAAAAGCCCCTCTACCATTTTCTGCCCGGCAGCAAAACCTTTTCCGTGGGCAGCGCGGGCTGTAATTTCCAGTGCCGTTTCTGCCAGAATCACCAGATCGCCCGCGTGCCGTCCAACGGCGTGGTGCCCGGCAAGCGCGTCACGCCGGACGCCCTGGTGCGTCTGGCCGAAAATCAGCGCGCGCGCAGCATGGCCTTTACCTACAACGAGCCCACGGTTTTTTTCGAGCAGGTCTACGAAACCTCCGGATTGGCCCAGGCCATGGGCCTGCGGGTCATTCTGGTCAGTAACGGCTTTATGAGCGAGGACTTTTTGCTGCCCCTGCGCCGCCGGGTCAATGCCGTCAATGTGGACCTGAAATCCTTCAGCGATGATTTTTACCGCGACTACTGCGGCGGCCGTCTCCAGCCCGTGCTGGACAACCTGAAGGCCATCAGGGATATGGGCTGGTGGCTGGAAGTGACCACGCTGATCATTCCGGGGTGCAACGACAGCGCAGCCGAACTGCGCGACATGGCCGCCTTCGTGCACGACGAACTGGGGCCGGATACGCCCTGGCATCTCTCGGCGTTCCATGGGGCCTACCTCATGGCCGGGCACCCCTCCACGCCGCTGTCCCGGCTGGAAGAGGCCTGGAGCATCGGCCGGGAAGCGGGCCTCCATTTCGTGTATATCGGCAATGTCTCCAGCGCCGTGGGCGGCACGACCTTTTGCCCGGCCTGCGGAACTCCGGCCATTGAGCGCCGGGGCTGGCAAACGCGGCGCCTGGGAGCGTTGGGGCAATGTCCCTCCTGCAAGGCCGCCTTGCCAGGAGTCTGGAAGTGATTCTGGTCTACACCGGCAACGGCAAGGGCAAGACCAGCGCCTGCGTGGGGCAGGCCGTGCGCGCTCTGGGGCGGGACATGGCCGTGGCCTTCGGCCAGTTCATGAAGCGGGACGGCCAAGCCGGGGAGCAGCGCATGCTGGCGCAATGGCTGGGACCGCGTTTTCTGGCCGGGGGCGAGGGTTTTCTGCGCCGTGAGGAGGACCGCCCGACCCACCGGGCCGCCGCCCTGCGCGTGCTGGAGTGGGCGCGCGCCCAGCTGCCGGAAGCCGAGATGCTCATTCTGGATGAAACGCTCTACGCTCTGGACGCGGGCATCCTGAGCAGAGAGGAAGTGGAGGCGCTCATGGCCGAAGCCCGCGCCGCCAACCGGCATCTGGTGCTCTCCGGCCGCAACGCGCCGGACTGGCTGGTGCGGGAGGCGGATCTGGTCACGGAAATGGGCGAGATCAAACATCCCTGGCGGGCGGGCGTCAAAGCCGCGCCCGGCATTGAATTCTGAGGTGCGCATGCCGCCGTATGCCATGTCTTCCCGGCCCGCCCTGACCATTTACGTGGCCGGTTCCTTCAAACACAAGCACGGCGTGCGCCTGCTGGGCCGCGAACTGCGCGCCCTGGGCTGCCGCATGCTGGACTGGACGGAAAAAGCCGTGCCCCCGCCGGGCCTGACCCCGGCCCAGCGCCGGATCTGGATGGATACGGACCGGGACGGCGGGCAGGTCTATGAGTTTTGCCGCAATGCCTGTCTTACGGCGGATCTGGTCATTTACTACGGCGCGTCCGGCCAGGACGCGGGCGTGGAGGTGGGACTGGCCGCCGGGGCCGGAGTGCCGGTGCTGGGCATACGCGGGCCGCTGGAAGGGCCGGGCCTCATGCTGCACGGCGCGGTCTGCCTCTGGGTGGACGGCGCCGAAGAGGCTCTGGATCTGGTCGAACGGGTGCTGGCCCATGCCGGAACGGGCTGGACCGCGCTGGACGCCGAAGCGGACGGGGCCGTGCGCCGTCTGGGCGAGGCCGTGCGCCGCCGGTGCGCGGCCGGGGGAACGCTCCCTTAAAACCGGATTGTTGCGACTGCCCTATGAAATGCCACTGCAAAAAGGGGACGCGATAGCATCGCGTCCCCTTTGCCTGTGATGGTTGGCGCCGGAGTTATGTGTTCAGCGGCTTGTCAGGCGCGGCCGCGGGCTGCGCTTGGTTTTGCGGTGTGTTTTGCGCGGGCGGCTGCGCCGGAACCGGGGACGGGGGCAGATCCCGCGCCTCCGTGCCGTCCTGTTTGGCGGCGTCCGCCGGGGCTTTGCCCGGACGCTGGGGCAGAATCAGGTAGCTGGTCACCGAGGTCACGCCCTTGACGTTGCGCGCGGTGCGGATGGCGATCTGTTTTTCGGCGTCGTCCTTGACCACGCCCAGCAGAACCACGCGTCCGGCATTGACTTCCGTATCAATGCGGGTGGAGGACAGGCCCTTGGCCCCGATCAGATCGGTGCGCAGCGAGGTGGCCAGGTATAGGTTGCTGGTGTCGCTCTTGGCCGGGGAGAACCAGTGCGGCGTCACGGAGCGCGGCTTGTAGCGGCGGGCGATGGCCAGGGCCTTGCCCTGCATGTTCTGGGGCACTTCGCCCACCAGAAAGACGTTGCCGTAGTAGGAATAGACGGCAATGGACCAGCCGCCGCTGAAATTCTCGTCCAGCAGCGCGGTTTTGATGCTGGTGGCCAGGGTTTTGTCGTCCGTGATGGTGTCCATGAGCCGCTGGTCGTCATAGAGACCGTAGGCGCTGTAGGCGCAGCCGTTGAGGGCCGCCAGGGCGGCCAGCAGCAGAACAAGGGCCAGACGTCGCATAATTTCCTCCTCCGGGCGCGGCTACTCGGCTTCGCGGCGGATGCGCGCGCCCACGGCGTTGAGCTTGTTTTCAATGCGCTCGTAGCCGCGGTCCAGATGATAGATGCGGCGCACCTCGGTGACGCCGCGCGCGGCCAGACCGGCCAGCACCAGGGAGGCGCTGGCCCGCAGGTCCGAGGCCATGACCGGCGCGCCGGTGAGGCGGCTTACTCCGCGCACCATGGCCGTGTGCCCGGAAACCTTGATCTGCGCGCCCATCCGCATCAGTTCCAGAACGTGCATGAAGCGGTTTTCAAAAATGCTTTCCTCCACCACACTGGCTCCGTCGGCCAGGCACATCAGGGCCATGATCTGGGCCTGCATGTCCGTGGGAAAGCCCGGATAGGGCTGGGTGCTGATGTCCGCGCCGCGCAGCGGGCAGCCGCATTTGGCCAGCACGCCGTCGGGCGTGGCCGTGATGTCCATGCCCATGCTCTGCAGTTTGAGAATCACGGCCTCCAGCTCGGTGAAGGGGCAGTGGCGCAGCAGCAGTTCACCGCCGGTGATGCCGGCGGCCACCAGAAACGTTCCGGCTTCGATGCGGTCGGGCATGATGGCGTATTCCGCGCCGTGCAGGCCGTTCACGCCCTGCACGCGGATGCAGCTTGTGCCCTGGCCCTCGATACGCGCGCCGCAGACCAGCAGGAAGTTGGCCAGATCCACCACTTCCGGCTCGCGGGCCGCGTTTTCCAGAATGGTCTCGCCTTCGGCCAGGGCGGCGGCCATGAGCAGATTTTCCGTGCCGCCCACCGTGGGCAGGTCAAAGGTGATGTGCGCGCCCTTGAGCTTGCGGCAGCGGCCGATGATATAACCCTCTTCCAGCTCGAAGCGCGCGCCCATCTGCTCCAGGCCCTTGAGGTGCTGGTCCACAGGCCGCGCGCCGATGGCGCAGCCGCCGGGCAGAGCCACGCGAGCCTGGCCGATGCGCGCCAGCAGCGGCCCCAGACAGAGCACCGAGGCTCGCATGGTGCGCACCAGATCGTAGGGGGCTTCGGGCAGCAGCGCGCCCGGCGTCACCTGGACCCGCCGTTCCTGATAGGAGCAGGGGCAGCCCAGCATACCCAGCAGCTTGAGCGTGGTATGGATGTCGCGCAGGTCCGGCACGTTGGTGAAAACGACCGGCTCGTTCAGCAGGATGGACGCGAACAGAATGGGCAGGGCCGCGTTTTTGGAACCGCTGACGTCGATGCTGCCGGTGAGCGGCACGCCGCCTTCAATGATCAGCTTGTCCATATGCCTCCGGGGGGCTGTGTTGGGACGGGACGTCCGTGGTGGGAAAACGTCGTCAGCGTAGATTTTTTTCTAAAGAAAATCCAGAATTGTTCTCCGGAAAAATCGCTTGCCAAAAAGCCGTATTTTGCGTAAGAAATTTTTTCCGTGGCGGAAGTAGCTCAGTTGGTAGAGCACCTGGTTGTGGCCCAGGTGGCCGTGGGTTCAAGTCCCATCTTTCGCCCCACAAATTTGCCCCGCGTCCGCTGTGCCACGACGCGGGGTTTTTGTTCGGAGCGTGGCGCAGCTTGGTAGCGCACCTGCTTTGGGAGCAGGGGGTCGAAGGTTCAAATCCTTTCGCTCCGACCAGAGAGCGTTAAAAGGGCCTGTCCGTTTGAATGGACAGGCCCTGTTGCGTTCATTTATTCGCGCTTCAGCCGCCCGGCCGCGGCGGCGGCCGCTTCGCATTCTTTCAGCGAGCCCTTGCCCAGCAGCCGCGCCAGCCAGCGATGGCGCTCCAGGACGAGATTGCGGCCTTCGCGGCGGGCGCGGCGGATTTCCCCGGCGTAGAGCTCCAGCGTGGCGGGCGAGAGGGTTTCCAGTTCGCAGCGCAGGTAACGGCGGAACATGTCGGAACCGTTGCGCTTGATGGCGTGCGGGAACCGGCGGGCGGCCTCCTCCAGAAAGGCCGCTTCCGCGTCCGCGATTTCCTCCGGCAAGGGACTCTGGGTGAGGGGCGGCATGCGCTCGTCCATACGCGCGTATTTTTCCAGCATGAAGTTGCGCCCTTCTTCCTCGGCCCGGCGCAGATCGTCCAGATAGGAGGCCAGAGTGGCGTCGTCGTGAACTTCGTGGGCCATGCGCCGCATGACCCGGAAGGTTTCGGGCCGTTGCTGGCAGGCCGATATGCCGCCCTCGTTGGGCGTGGCGAGAAACATGGCCAGTTCACGGTCGATGATTTCGCGCAGCAGGGATTCGCGCCCTTGTGCTTCAGTCATGATTTTTTGCCTCCGGTTTGGAGCATTTCACTTGAGATGCTCTGCGGCCGCAGAGCGCACGGCGCGCCGCGCCTGGAGCGCCTCGCGGCAGACGGCCAGATTGGCCCGGTAGCCCACAGCTTCCGGACTTTCCCCTTTGCCCAGGCGCGTGTAGAGGCCCATGGCTTCCGCCAGAACGGCGGCGGCCTCTTCCCACTGTCCGTCCGAAGCCAGGGCCACGCCCAGATTGCCCAGGGAAAAGGCCGTGTCTTCGTGTTCACCCAAAAGTTCCCGCCGCAGGGCCACAGCCCGGCGGTGCAGGGCGATGCCCTCGGTGAACTGTCCGCGTTCCTCGCAGATGCGGCCCAGATTGTTCAGGCAGACGCCCAGCTCCGGCGGGACAGGGCCGTCCTGGGCTTCCCAGATGGCCTTGGCCCGCAGCATGAGCCGTTCGGCTTCGTCAAAGTCTCTCCCGCGGTAATACGCGGCGGAAAGACGCAGCAGCGCGCCCGCCAGACGCGGGGAGTCCGGCCCGAAAATCTGTTCCGCCAGTTGCGCGGCCTCCCGCCCCAGGGCCAGGCTTTCCTCCGCCCGGCCCAGGGCCAGGCGGACGTGAGCCAGATTCTGCATGACGCCCGGCAACAGGGGGAGTGAAGAGCGCGATGCGTCTGCCTGGCCGCGCAGCAGGCGCAGGCTTTGCTCCAGCGCGTCCAGGGCTTCGACCGGCCTCCGGAGGGCGAAGAGCGCCCGGCCCAGGCCGTCCAGGCACACGGCCCGGCAGAGGACGTCATTCTCATGCCGCCGCAGAATCTGGCGCAGGGCGGTTTCGCAGTCGGCGGGGCGGCCTTGCGCCAAAAGGGCCAGCGCCTCCTGTACGTCGTTTTGCCGGGATGAAGTCGTATTCATGCTGTGGTCCTCGTGCCGGGTCAGCCCTGGAGCATGTCCATACGGCGCAGTTCTTCGTTTTCCACCTGGCGCAGAATATGCGGGCCATGAGCCCAGAGCCAGGAATCCTCCTCCGTACTGAGGCCGACGGCCCGCAGATGCGCGGCCACGGCGGCGCAAAAGTCCTCCACGGTCCGGACGGCATCCATGTCACGCGGGCCGCGCAGGGGATGGGCGGCCAGAATGTCGAGGGTCCGGCCCAACTCTTCTCCCAGTATGGGCAGACGGCGGCCCAGCCTGCCCGCCCACTTATAGAAGGGCATGTAACGGCGGTTGCAGAGAAAGACCAGGGAAAGGGCCGCCTCGGCAAAATGCGCCGCCGCCAGCATGGCGGCCACGCCGTCGCCGCGTTCCAGAGAACGCGGCAGGTTGTACTGTCCGGCCTGGGCCGCGACCATGCAGCGAGCGGCCAGTTTTTTCAGGCGGACGTCGCGCGGGTAACAGGCCAGCAGGGCTTCGCGCCAGCGGCTGAATTCCCCGGCGCCGTCTTCGAAGACCTCGCCGCTGGTGCAGGCCGCCAACTGGTATTCCGGGATGCGCAGCCATTCCCGCCAGTGGGAGGGCGGCCGGTCCAGGCCGGTGAAAAAAACGTAAAAATCCTCAATGGCCAGCGGGCCGACCCGTCCGTTTGCGGGATCGCGGCGGCCTTCGGGCGCGAAGCGGGAGGTAAGGCCGTGGAATTCCCTCGGCAGCCGGGCCAGGGCGGCATCAATGCGCTCACGCGCGTCGCGCAGCTCCGCACGCGGCAGCCAGAGACAGAAGGCCGGACCGAAATCATGGTCGCGCGAGCACGCGTCGTCGCAGCCCAGGCATTCGGAGCCCTCGCCCGCCAGGCCCACGGCGGCGCGCTCCATGATATCGGGTATCGCCTGCAGCAGAATAGGGCGGCAGGCGGCGTAGTAGTCACGCGCCAGAGACAGGCCGTTCATGCGTGGTCCTTTATGTCTGAAAGATTCTTGCGGATTTCGGAGCCCAAGCAAGGGCGGCGGCCCGGTTGGGCGCGGCGGGCGGGCGAAAAGACTCGTTGGAAACAGCCCCTAACGCTTTTTGGCGGCCTCCAGCTCCTTGACCTTGCGGAAAATGGTGCTGCGGTCCATTTGAAAGTGGCGCGAAAGCTCTCCGATGGAGCCGTAACGTTTGAGGCCCGCTTCTATGAGCGCGTTTTCCACTTCCTTCATGATGCTTTTGAGCGAGCGGCCCTCAATGGAGGGCAGGCCGCGTCCGGCCACGGGGTCCCCCTGACCGGGCGCGACCGGGCGGATGCCCGAAAGGTCCCGCGCGTCGATGATCCCCTGCTTGCAGGTGACCAGCAGGCCCTGCACCAGATTTTCCAGTTCGCGCACATTGCCCGGCCAGGAGTAATTTTGCAGAATCTGCTCCACTTCTTCGGAAAAACGGGCGCATTTGCGGTATTTCCTGCCGTAATAGGTCAGAAAACCCTGGGCCAGCGGCAGGATGTCCGCGCGGCGCTTGCGCAGCGGCGGGATGTTCAGCACGGCCACCTTGAGGCGGTAGTAGAGATCGGAGCGGAACGCGCCGTGGGCCACTTCCTTTTCCAGTTCCTTGTTGGTGGCCGCGATGACGCGCACGTCCACTTTTTTGGGCGTGGTGGCTCCCACGCGCAGCACCTCCCAGTCCTGGAGCACGCGCAACAGGCGCGACTGCATGGTCATGGGCAATTCGCCGATCTCGTCCAGGAAGAGCGTGCCCGAGGAGGCCGCCTCCACCAGACCGGCCTTGCCGTGCTTGCTGGCCCCGGAAAAACTGCCCGGCACATAGCCGAACAGCTCGGTTTCAATGAGATTTTCAGGAATGCTGCCGCAGTCCACCTTGATGAAGGGCGCGTCCGCCCGGCGGCTCTGGCGGTGGATGTGCCGGGCCACCACGTCCTTGCCCACGCCGGTTTCGCCCAGCAGCAGCACGGTGGCGTCAGTGTCGGCAATGGCGGCGGCCTCGGCGTAGAGGCGCTGCATGGCCTGGCTCTGAAGCACGCGCGGGTACTGGATGCCGCCCGCTCCGGCGGCGTCGCTGCTCAGATTCTGAAAGGTCTCCAGCAGTTCCCTCTGGGCCGAAATTTCCTCGCGCAACTCGGTGAGGGCCGTCACGTCGCGAATGACCGTGACCACATAGGTCACCTTGCCCGAGGCGTTCTTGACCGGATGGCCGTCCAGCAGCAGGGTGCGCCCGTTGAAGAGATTCTGCACGCTGGAAACTTTTTCGCCGCTCCGCACCACGCGCGTGTTGAGCACCGTGTCGAAAACGCCGCTCTGGACCATGTCCTGCACGCGCCTGCCCAGCATCTTTTCCTTGGGAATGCCCGTCAGCTCGGCATGCCGCCGGTTGACCAGCACCACAATGCCTTCGCAGTCCGTGACGCAGATGGCGTCGCGGAAGGTGTCGCACAATTGTTCGATGTAGTCGGCCAGCATGTGCGGACTATACATGCATCTTTTCTCCGGGGGCAAGTGTGTTTCCCCGCTCTTTCCGTTTCCGCCTCCCCGGGAGGACTGGCGGGAAGACGGAAGCGGAAAGGGGCGCGCCTACAGGCCGAGCAGCCGGGCCGCGTTGTTGTACATGACGTTTTCCCGCACGCCGGGCGTGAAGGGCAGGCGTTTGTAGAGGGCGATCTGCTCCTGGAAATCCATGAAGGGCGCGGCGCTGGCAAAGAGCAGCTTGTCGCCGATGAGACTGTTGGCGGCCTGGATATACCCCTCGGAGAACGGCTGCTCCTCGTATTCCGCCAGATCCATGTAGACGTTGCGGTTGCGGTGCACGGTCATGACGGCCTCGTTGACCCAGGGGTAACAGCCGTGGCTGATGACGATTTTGAGGTCCGGAAAATCCGCCGCCACCCTGTCGATGTGGCGGGGATGGGCGTCGTCCATGACCGCGTCGCGCACCAGGGTGGCGGGCCCGGTGGTGATGACGATGGGCACGTCCAGCTCGCAGCACTTGGCGTAAATGGGGTAGTACCTGGCGTGGCTGGCCGGGATGCGCGCCAGATACGGATCAATGGCCGCGCCGCGCATGCCGTGCTTTGTGACCATGCGCGTGAGTTCGGCCAGGGCGTCCATGCCCTTGTGCGGGTCCAGCCCGGCGAAGCCGATGAATTTGTCGGGATTGCGCTCCATCAGGGCCACAATACCGGGATTGGCCGAAGCCAGGCCGTAGGTGGTTTCGGCGTCGCGGCCCGTGACCACGCCCTTGACCACGCCCTGTTTCTCCATATCCCCGACGATTTTTTCAATGGGCTCGGGCTTGGCCCGGTCGGCATAGTGGAACAGCTCGAACATCTCGCCGAAAACCTTGTTGCCCAGCATGCCCTTGACCGCGTCCGGCGTACTGGGGCGAAAGCGGAAGTCAATGATTTTCATGGAAATTCCTTATGTTGTTGAATGTCGCCGCTACTTCCCGTAGCCCAGCGCATCGGGCAGGAAGGTACTGATGGACGGCACAAAGGTCAGGATCAGAATGCTCACCGTCAGGGCCAGAAGGTAGGGCAAGACGGCGAGGGACAGGCGCTCCACCGAGATGCCGCCTATGCGTGAGGCCACAAAAAGATTGACCCCCAGCGGCGGCGTCAGCATGGCCACGTTGTTGGTCACCACCAGGATGATGCCGAAGTGGATGGGATTGATGCCCAGTTCCAGAATCATGGGCAGCAGGACGGGCACCAGAATGATGATGGTGGACAGGGTTTCCATGAACATGCCCAGCACATACAGCACGGCGATGATCATCAGCAGGACCACGTAGGGATCCTTTGAAATGCCCATGACCAGACCGGTGAGTTTTTGCGGGGCCTCCTCGAAAGTGAGAATTTTGCCGAACAGGGTGGACGCGCCCACGATGAGCAGAACGCCGCCGCAGACCATGGCGCCTTCCAGCAGGGCCTTGTTGATATGTTCCCACTTCAGGGCGCGGTTGATGACGATGCCGACGAAAAGCGCGTACAGAATGGCCACCACCGAGGCTTCCACCGGCGTGGCGTAGCCGGAATAGATGGAGCCGAGAATGATGAAGGGCGTCATGAGCGCGAAGAAGCATTTGCGGCAGCTGCGCATGAATCTGCGCAATTCGAATTTTTCGGTTTCGTCCCCGCGGAAATTGTTTTTGCGGGCCAGCAGCCAGGCTGTGGCGATCATGGCGAAGGCCACCAGAAAGCCGGGCAGAAAACCGGCCGTGAACATGGCGGTCACCGACAGATTGCCCAGAATGGCGTAAATGATCATGGGGTTGCTGGGGGGGATGAGAATGCCGATGGTGCCGCCCGAGGAGGCCGCCGCGCTGGCGTACTCGCGCGAATAACCGTTGCGGACCATGGCGGGAATGAGGATGGTGCCCACGGCCGCCACCGTGCCCGGACCGGAGCCGGAGATGGCCGCGAAGAAGGTGCAGGCCAGAATGGTGGTGATGCCCAGGCCGCCGTGCATGCGCCCCACCATCTGCTTGACCACATCCACAATCTGCTGGGTGATGTTGCCGTATTCCATCAGCGTCCCGGCCACCACAAAACAGGGGATGGCCAGCAGCGGAAAGAGGTTGAGCCCGTCGAACAGGGAATTGTGGATGATGGACATGGGCAGGATGTCGCCGCTGAGCAGGGTGACCGCCGCCGCGATGGCCAGCGACATGAAAATGGGGACGCCCAGCAGAAAAAGGACGGCCATCGCGACCAGGGCAAGTTCAAGCGGACTCATTGGGGGTTCTCCTCATAGTTCACAAGGCCGGCCAGGGTGCCCGCGCGCCAGTGCTTCCAGTACTGTTCCACAATACGCCAGCTCACCAGCAGAAAGCAGAAGGGAATGATCATTTCCACATGGCCTTTGACCACGCCCAGGGTGGGGGATATTTCCGGATATTCCAGGCCCTCCTGGATCGTTTCCCAGCAAACCGTGATGAAATAGATATTGAAGGCTATCCAGACGGCGTCGCCCAGAACGCGGAAAAACAGGCGCGCCTTGACGCCCAGCCGGCCGAACTGGGCTGTGATGCGCACATGCCCGCCGCGCTTGACGGCCAGGGCCGCGCCCACGAAGACGGCCCACAGGAAACTGTAGCGGGACAGTTCCTCGGTCCAGGCGAAGGAGGACCCGGTGAAAATACGCATCACAACCTGGAGGACCAGACAGAAGATCATCAGAAAGACAAGTCCGGCACAGACATATTCCTCAAAATTGTCATAGCATTTTTTGAAAAAGGACATGGTGATCGGCTCCTTGAAAGAATGGCCGCGCCGGACGATGCGCGCGACGCGGCCGTGCGTCCGGCTACTGCGCCATGATCTTCAGCAGTTCGTCCACATTTTCCTTGCCGCCGACCTTGTCGTAGATTTTGGGCCACATGTCCCGGGCCGCCTTCATCCAGGCGTCCTCGTCGGTCAGGGCGTTGATGGCCATGCCTTTTTCAAGGCATTGCTGCAGGGCCAGGGCATCCTGTTCGGCGGCCCATTGCCACTCATACTGGGCGGCTTCGCGGGCGGCGCGGGTCACCAGTTCCTTGGTCGCGGGATCAAGCTTGCGGTACCAGGGGTCGGAAACCAGCATGGGGCCGACCCAGAGCAGATAGTGCAGGTCGGTGATGTACTTCTGCACTTCCCAGAACTTCTGGTCGCGGTTGATGGTGTGGGGATTTTCCTGTCCGTCCACAACGCCCTGCTGCAGACCGTTGAAGGTTTCGGACCAGGACAGGGGATGCGGTTCCACACCCCAGGCGCGGAAGGCTTCCAATTGCAGTTCCACGGCGGGCACGCGGATTTTCAGGCCCTTGAGGTCAGCCATGCAGGTGACGGGTTTTTTGGAGTTGGTGAGCACCCGGTAGCCGCCCATCAGCCAGGAAAGCGGCCGGGCGCGGCTCTGCTTGGCGATTTCGTCGGCCATTCTGTCCATGAACGCTTCGTTGGTGAAAACCTTCCGGGCGTCCTCGATTTTGGGGAAGCCGTAAGGGAGATAGAACACCCCGGCCTTGGAGGCGAACGGCGTCAGGTTGCCGCAGGAAACCACGGCCAGATGGATCTCATTGGTGCGCAACTGCTTTACGTTGGCCTGTTCGTCACCCATGGAGCCGCCGTAGAACGTCTGCACCGTGATCTTGCCGTCCGATTCCTTTTCCACAATTTCCTTGAATTTATTGATGGCTTCCACATGCAGGCTGCCGTCGGGGTTGGCGGTGGCGGCGCGGATGGTCATCTTGGGGTATTCCGCAGCCCCGGCGTCGGACGTTGCCCCGAGCAACAGGGATATGGTGCACAGCGCGGCCAGAATGCGTTTCATGGCTTTTACTCCTTGGGGTTATGGGGGGAAGTTCGTGTACAGGGCAGACAAGCAAAATCGGGGCCACTTTGCGAAAAAAAGAACATTTTAAAGTGACGTTTTGCCGATGTCCAAAAAAGGATGAATTTCTAATATGTTGTTATATATGATAAAATATGGACATGTCACAAGCATGCTTTTGAGGCCGGGAGGAGGCGTGCTTCTTTTTTGCGCGTGCGAGGATGCGTAAATTTACATAAACTCTGTTATATATCAGTATGTTATATAAAATTTTCATTTTGTGCTTTTATTCTCAATAATACGAATTATTAGCAAGTGTTGCATGGGCGCATAGTTTGAAAATTTTTAAAAATTATTACGTAATGTTAACGTATTATGGAAATATGCGACGCGGTTTGTGCAAAAAAGCAACACGCCTGAGATGGTTTTGTTGTTTTTTTACACAAACCGCGTCGTAAAGGGGGCCGATTTTCGGCAAATGCGTTATGAGCGGGCGGAGGCCTCTTCCGTTTGCGGCGAAACTTCGCTTACGGCGGCGCAATCCAGCTTGCCCAGTCCTTGCGCCTCGGCGGCCGCGAAGACGGCTCGGGCCGCCTCCAGAACCGGGGTGGAAACCCGTTGATGGCGGGCCATCTCGCAGCCCAGCCGCATGTCCTTGTGGGCGAGGCTGAGCGCGAAGCGCGGCGCGAAATCCTTGTTGGCGATCCAGGGACCGCGCGTCTCCATCTGAAACCCGCGCGCCCCGGTATCCGCCAGGAGACGCAGGAGGAGTTCCGGCGCGATGCCGGCGCGCTGCCCCAGGCGCATGCCTTCGGCCAGGACGGCCAGATTGGCCATTCCCACCAGATTGCTGATAAGTTTTATGGCGCAGGCGGCGTTGATGCTGGAGACGTCCTCGGGTTTGCCCATGACCTCAAGAAGGGGCCAGACCCGCTTGCGGGCCGCGGCGTCGCCGCCGGTGAAAATGGGGGCTTCGCCCCCGGCGGCCGCAAGCGGCGTTTTGCCCAGCGTGGCCTGGACATAGGCGATGCCGCGCCGCGCCGCTTCTTCCGCCAGGCTTTCGGCCAGCGCGGGGTCAATGGTGCTGCATTCCACATGGACCGCGCCGCGGTTCATCCGGCCGTACAGACCCGTCGGGCCGGAGACGGCCCGCCGGACATGCTCCGGCAGGGCCAGGCAGGTGAACAGCACGTCACAGGCCGCCAGATCTTCCACGCGGTCCGTGGCTGAACCCGTCCTGCCCGCGTCCGCAACTTCCCGCGCTTTGGCCAAATTGCGACTGTAGGCCAGCACGTTGTAACCGGCCTTGATAAGGCGGCGCGCCAGCGGCGCGCCCATGAGGCCGACGCCCCAGAATCCGATGTTCATGCTCATTGCGATCTCCATAATGGAACACCGCCCTACCGGGCGATTTCGTTCAGATTTTTCATGAGCGCCTCGTCCAGAGTCGCGCCCTCCAGTTCGTAGCGGCGGCCGAGATAGCCGTACTTGGGTTGGCCCATGCGGTGGTAGGCCAGCAGTTCATAGTCGATGTTGGGGCGGCGGGGCACCATCCGGCGGATGGCGCGGATGTCGTCCTCGCTGTCGTTGAAGCCGGGAATCACGGGCGTGCGCACCCGGATGGGCAGATCGGGAAAATCCTCGCAGACCCGGCGGAAATTTTCCAGGATCAGGGCGTTGTCCACGCCGGTCTGCGCCTTGTGCTTGCGCGGGTCCAGGCATTTGATGTCGAAGATCAGCCTGTTCAGATGCGGGCAGGCGTCGCGCAGGCGCTCGTAGGGGTAGCAGCCGCAGGTCTCGATGGTGGTGTCGATGCGGCGGCGGCGGGCTTCGCGCAGCAGGGCGACGGCAAATTCATGCTGCATGAGGGCTTCGCCGCCGGAAAGGGTCATGCCGCCGCCAAAGCGGTGGTAGAAGACGCCGTCCTCTTCCACTTTATCCAGCGCCTGACCCACGCTCATGCTTTCGCCGTAGACGCTCTGCGCGCCCGAGGGGCAGGCCCGCACGCAGGCGAAACATTCCTCGCACTTGTTGCGGTCATGGCGGATCAGGCCGTCCGCCGTCAAACTGAGCGCGCCCGTGGGGCAGGCCGCGAGGCAGCGGCCGCAGACCCCGGCCGTGAGGCAGCGCGTGGGATTGAAGGCGTGTTCGGGCTTGAGGCTCTGGGATTCGGGATTGCTGCACCAGCGGCAGCGCAGGGGACAGCCCTTGAGAAAGACCAGGGTGCGGATGCCCTTGCCGTCATGCACGCTGAATTTCTGTACATTGAAGACAATGCCGCTTACTTGCGCGTCCGTCATGGAAAAATCCTTTGAGTCGCCGGGCGTGCGCCCATGGCGGAAAAAAGAAGGGGAGGGGGGCTTTCCCCCTCCCCCCCGTGGTTGATTTCGGTCGTTTCGCCAGGGGCTGTTTCCAACCTGGCCCTTTCGCTTTGCGGCTTCGTCAATTTGGAAACAGCCCTTGGGTCGCGTTCAGAACGGATTCCCTTTGTCTGAACCGTCCTAGAATCCGGAATGTTCCGTGCGGTCGATAATATCGTTCTGGAGGTCGCGGGACAGATCGCAGAAGTAGGCGCTGTAACCGGCGATGCGCACCAGCAGGCTGCGGTAGTTGTCCGGATCTTTCTGGGCGTTGAGCAGGGTCTGCTTGTTCACGATGTTGAACTGCAGATGCCAGAGCTTGAGATCGCACCAGGTGCGGATCAGGTTGACGATTTTTTCCGTGCCTTCCTCGCCAGCCACGCACTTGGGCGACAGCTTGATGTTCAGCAGGCGCGAGGCGCGGTTGATCATGCCGTAGTTCTTGGAATGGTAGTTGGAGAGCAGCACGGCCGTGGGGCCGTTCTTGTCCGCGCCGTGAGAGGCGGAGGAGCCGTCGGAGAGGGCCGTCCAGGCGTGGCGGCCGTTAGGCGTGGCCGCGACCACCTTGCCGAAGGGCACGTGCGAGGTGATGGGCACATAGCGCACGTCCACGTGTATGCCGCGTTCCTCGCTGCTCTTTTCGGCCTCCACCTGGGTGAAGCGGTCCACGTCCTTGGCGATGCTGTCCACATAGGGGTCGTTGTTGCCGTAGCAGGGGGCGTTGCGCAGCATTTCGCGCACCGGCTCATAGCCCTTGAAGTCGGCCTTGCAGGCATCCAGCACTTCCTTGAGGCTCAGCTTCTTTTCCTCGAAGACCAGCTTTTTGATGGCCGCCAGAGAGTCCACCACCGTGCCGTAGCCCAGGAATTCAAAGTAGGAGTAGTCCACGCCGCCGGGGATTTTTTCGGTGTGCAGGTCCAGCATGTTTTCCATGCACAGGTCGTGGAGCACCGAGGACAGCGGCGCGGCGAAGTGCTGCGGGCGCAGCTTGTCCACCACATGCTGCTGCTGGAAGGCCTTGTGCAGCAGGTTCAGATGCTGGGCCTTGTAGGCTTCGTAAAATTCTTCCCAGGTCTTGAACCCGAGGGGATCGCCGGTTTCCAGGCCGATGAGCTCATCGCCGTAGCGCAGCATGCGGCCGTTGTAAAGCGCCATTTCCAGAGCCGTGGCGAAGTTCACGTACACGCAGCCCGAGGTGTAGGTGTCCCGGTTGGGCATGCGGGTTTCGGTGCAGCCGGACACGGCGTAGTCCAGGGCCTCGTCCATGGGGCAGCCCTTGACGGTGTTCAGGAGGATCACTTCCTCGTCATTGATGAGCTTGGGGAAACCGGAGCCGTCCTTGATGGTCAGGGCCACTTCGTACAGGAAGCGCTCGGGCGAGCGGGAATGGATGCGCGCGGCCAGATCCGGGTAATTGAGCGGGAATTCGCGTTTGGATTCCAGGAAAAGATAGGTCAGGTCGTTGGTGGCGTCCTCGCCTTCGCGGGTCTGGCCGCCGATGGTCACGGCCTCCCAGTGGGCGTAGCCTTCCTGGAATTCCACGCCCGTGGGATTGATGTACAGGTCGATGAACTGGGCCATGTCCACCCACATGCATTCCAGCAGTTCCTTGGCCTCTTCGCGGGTCAGGCGGCCTTCCTCGATATCCTTTTCATAGTAGGGATAGAGGTACTGGTCCATGCGGCCGTTGGAAATGATGGCGCTGGCCTTCTGTTCGATGCGCGAGAACATCTGCACGAACCACTGGCACTGCATGGCCTCGCGGAAGGTGCGGGCCGGATGGGCGGGCACGCGCTCGCAGATCTCGGCGATCTGAAGCAGTTCGGCCTTGCGCTTGGGGTCGCTTTCCTTGGCGGCCAGGTCCTTGGCCAGTTGGACGTGGCGTCCGGCCCAGATCATGATGGCGTCGCAGACGATGATCATGGCTTCCAAGAAGGGCTTCTTGTCCCAGAGGTCCACGGAATTGTTCAGATCCAGTTGGGCCAGTTTGGCCTTGGCTTCGTTCTGGATGTCGATGAAGCCGCGCTTGAGAACCTTTTCATAGTCCGGCACCCATTGCAGGGCGGAGCGGTAGGACGAGGTTTCGCTGACCACGAATTTGGACTTGAGGCCGCGCTCGTCGTCGTAGGTCACGCCGCGGATTTCGGCGGGCAGGGTTTTGTTGAGGTGCTCATGGTAGGTTTTGCCCTCCCAGTAGGGGGCGATGTCTTCCATGACCGTCTTGATGTCTTCCCGGGAGATCTGGAAGGGGCTCTTGTCGCGGTGCTCCAGGTCGGCCAGCACCTCGCGGTAAAAGTCGCCGTCGATTTCGGGGTAAAGGATGCCGTAGCGTCCCAGCTTGCCCACGCGGCCCGCCAGAAGCTGGTCCGGCGTGATCCAGACCGTAATTTTTTCAGCCACGTTTTTGAGCGCCTTGGCCCAGCGCAGGGTCAGCAGCTCACCCTCGGTTTCGCGCATGGATTCGGTGAAGTATTTGGCGCGTTCCACATCCACATGGGGAAGGCTGAACTGGTTGCGCTCCAGGATCTTGTAGACGCGCTCCCGCCCCTGGCGGTTGATGTTTTTGTTGATGACGCGGTCTTCCTGGGGGGACATGCAGCAACTGCACTGGCTCATGACAAACTCCTGAATGGGTTTTATGCTCTCGGACGTTGGGATTTGTTCCGTCCCAAATGCCGATGGGAAAGCATCTTGCGTGCCATTCAGGCAATATGCTGATATTAAAAGAAAAATGCTGTAAAAGCAGGGGCATGACGGATGTGGCTTCCACGACGGTTTGTTGCAAAAAAACAATAAAAATAATATATCTTGCTGAAATGAATAGATAAAGTTAATATGTTGTTTTTTTGCAACAATGCAAAAAGGCACTTTTTCACAAGAACACCTTGGGCGGCGGCCCTGAAAAACGTAAGCCGGATACAGGTTTTTTCATCTCCCCCCCTTCCGTTCGGGCCGAAAGGCCCTATATACTATGGCGATGCCGTTCAGCCGGAGCGGCGTCTATCCCTGTCTTTCAAGCGAGGATTTTTCATGAAGCTGCCTGAATTGCCCACTATCCTGAAATTGCGCGTCGTGCTGAAAACCCTGGCCGTGCAGGTCTGCCTGCTGCTGGGCATTCTGGTTCTGGCCTGGGGCCTGCAGCGCGTGTATTCCGCGGTGGACGCCACCACCTTCCCGGAGCCGGTGGCCGTGCCCGCCGACGCCGCCCAGCTGTCCGACAATGAAAAAGGCAAAATCCTGCTGGACGCCATCACCCATCAGATGCGCTACGAGCTGAACTCCACCTTCGGCTGGAGCTTCAACGACATCATCTTCAACCGCTTCGTGCTGGACAACCGGGCCTACCGCCAGTACGGCGTTTACCACGCCACCAAGTTCCTGCTGGATCTGTATTCCAGCCAGATCGCCAAACTGGGGTCCAGCGACCGCGAGAGCGAGTTCCTGTACAAGGCGCGCATTAACAGCTTTGCCATGGACCCGCGCAGTTTTATGTTCCCCTCGGCTGAAGGCTCCTACAAAAAGGGCCTGCGCCTGCTGGACCAGTACAAGGAATCCCTGGACAAGGGCACGGGCGTCTACAACTGCCGCACCGACGATTTGTACGCCTCCTTTGTCACCGTGACCGGCGAGAATATGCTGGGCTACGCCATCGGCCTGCTGGAAAAGGCCCAGGCCATGCCCTTCTATGAGCTGGACAACCGCATCTACGAGGTGCAGGGCATCGCGCTGGTTCTGCGGGACTTCATCAGCACGCTCTATGTCCTCTATCCCGAGATCAGCGCCAAGAACAACGAGGGGAACATGGCCGCCGCCATGGACAGCCTGAACCGCATCTGCACCTATGATCCGCTGTACATCACCTCGTCCTTCAATTCCGGGGAGCTGATCCTCTCCTATCTGCTTTTCGCCAAGGCCCGTCTGGAAGACGTGCGCGACAGCATCCGCATCTGACGGCCGACCTCCTCCGTCAGATGCAATAGAGCGGTTCACGCATGAAATGCGTGAACCGCTCTGCAAATCCTTGCCGCGAAATGCGAGCAGGCGGGCTTTGCCCGTCGTAACCGGGCATTTTATACAATGCTCTGAAGAAGGCGCGGGAATCATTTGATTCCCGCGCCTTTCGTTATACTCTTGATCATCTGCTCCGGGAGAGCCTGCCTCAGTGGCGGTGCGGCAAAGCCGGAAGATGCAGCAATGGACCCACGGCGATGAGTCCGGCCCCGCAGACCACCACCAGCGCGCCGCCGTAGCCCAGCCAGTTCAGCGGGTCGGCCGGAAAAAAGCTCGGCGCGAGCAGATGGAAGATCTGGGCGAAGGCCAGGGTGAACAGGGGCGTCAGGGTGAGGATGGCGCTGACCTTGGCCGTGTTCCAGCAGGACATGGCCCGGCTGAACGCGCCGTAAGCGACCAGGGTGTTCAGGCAGCAGTAGGCCAGGCACAGGCTCTGCGCGGTGTCCAGACGGAGCAGGGCGCTCGGCGTGGCGAAGGGGAACAGGGCCAGCGCGCAACAGGTGTAGAGCACGCGCATGATCCGGGGCGGAGCCATTTCGCGCAGCAAGATCCTCTGGGCCAGGCCGTAGACGGCCCAGACCACCGCGGCCGTGAGGCCCAGCGCCAGGCCGAGTCCGTAGCCGTCGCGGATCTGAAACAGCTCGGTCAGGCGTTCGTTGAAAAAAAGCCCCAGCCCGAGCAGCAGCACCACGACCCCGGCCACCTGCACGCGGCGCAGGGCTTCGCCCAGCACCAGGACGCTGCCCAGCATGAGCAGCATGGGACCGGCCTGCGCGACGATCTGGCAGGCGGAAGCGCTCATGCAGGCCACGGAGGCGTTGTAGAGCACGAAATTGCCGCCCAGCCCGGCGGCCGCCACGCCGAGCAGCAGAACGACGCGCCCGCTGTACAGACCGGACCGGGCGCGGCGCGTCGTCCTGCGGGGCAGCCAGAACCACAGCCAGAGCGCGCCCGTGCTGAAGCGTATCCAGACGATGGTTGTGGGGTCCACCGTGGTCACCACCTGCTTGAGCGCAATGGGCAGCGTACCCCAGAAAATTACCGTGGTCAGGGCCAGAAAAAGGCCCTTCAGATGTGTTCCCAATTCCATGCCCGATTCTCCACGGCGGGCCGTCCCGGGAGGAACGCGCGCCGATGCGCGCCAGCATGACGCTGATCGCGCGCATCGGCAAGCATCTTTTTTATCCGCCGGGACGCTGTGGGCCAGGTCCTCCGGCGGTTCCGCCCCGGAGCGTCTCCCTTATTCCTGCCCGGAATACTGCACGTCGCTGACCTTTTCCAGCCAGTCCACGGCCGTGCCGTCCAGTTCCTCAGCCACGGAAATATGGGTCATGGCAACCTGGGGCGCGGCGCCGTGCCAGTGCCGGACATGCGGCGGAAACCAGACCGTGTCGCCGGGGCGCACTTCCTCAATGGGACCGCCTTCAATCTGCACCAGGCCCAGGCCGGAGGTGATGATCAGGGCCTGCCCCAGCGGATGGGTGTGCCAGGCCGTGCGCGCGCCCGGCTCGAAGGTGACGGACGCGGCAGCGGCCCGCGACGCCCCGTGCGCCGGAAACAGGGGGTCAATGCGCACCGTGCCCGTGAACCAGGCCTCCGGCCCCTTGACGGAAGGCTGCGTGCCGTTGCGGAGAATGCTGTGCTTTGTCATTTCGCTGCTCCTTGAGAAGGAATTTTCCTGCCTTATGGATAGGTGTTTTCCCCTTCCCGGCATAGAGACGATTCTCTCTCGTTCTTGTCTGATTCTCTCTGCCGCCGCCGTGTTATGCCATGCCGCGCGAAACGGTAAAGCCCGCGACCCGCCGGAAGAGAGCGCAAGAAGGAAAGGCTGCCCGCGCCGGGGCTTTACCCGTATGGGCCGGGCGGCTAACATGGGGCATGAGCAACGCAACGCGCCGCGCGATTTTTCTGGACCGTGACGGCACACTCAATCTGGATACGGGCTACGTGCACCACGCGGGCCGGCCTGGCCGCCGGTTGCCGGGCCGTGCTGCGTTCGGGCTGGGGAGAGCGGGAAGCGGCTGAGGCGCGGGAAAGCCTGCCCGAGGTGCCCACAGTGCCGGATCTGGCCGCCGCCTGTGTGTATATTCTGGCGCGGGAGGCGTAAAAAGCCGTCCGGTTCAGGCCGGGGCCGTGCCGTCCTCGGCGTCGATCAGGCCCAGCAGTTCGCCGGTCTTGTCCTCCAGCAGGGCGGGATCGGCGCGGCTTTCCACATTCAGGCGCAGCAGGGGTTCGGTATTGGACATGCGCAGATTGAAGCGCCAGCGGGCGAATTCCAGATTGACGCCGTCCAGATGGTCTTCGTGCAGGGCCGCGTTGGCATAACGGTCGCGGATTTTCCGCATCAGGCCGGGCGCGTCGGCCACGCGGCGGTTGATCTCGCCGCTGCAAGGGTAGGCGGCCATGCGCGCGGCCGCCAGTTCGGCCAGGGTCGCGCCCGTGCGGCCGAGCAGCGCGGCGATGAGCAGCCAGGGCAGCATGCCCGAGTCGCAGTAGGCGAAATCGCGGAAATAGTGATGGGCGCTCATTTCGCCGCCGTAAACCGCGTCCTCGGCGCGCATTCTTTCCTTCATGAAGGCGTGGCCGGTCTTGCCCATGACCGGCGTGCCTCCCGCGGCCAGGACCATCTCGCGCGTGTTCCAGTAGACGCGCGTGTCATGGATGATCTTGCCGCTGGGGAAGCGCCGCAGCAGTTCCCCGGCCAGCAGGCCGATCAGATAATAGCCCTCGATGAAGCGCCCTTGGTTGTCGTAAAAGAAGCAGCGGTCAAAATCCCCGTCCCAGGCGATGCCCAGGTCAGCCCCGGCCTGACGCACGGCCTGGGCCGTGTCGCGGCGTTTTTCCGGCAACAGGGGGTTGGGCACGCCGTTGGGGAAATGTCCGTCCGGCTCCATCTGGCGGCAGACAAAATCAAAGGGCAGGGCCGGGGCCAGTTCGCGCAGCACCAGCCCGGCGCAGCCGTTGCCCGCGTCGGCCACGATTTTCAGGGGCCGGGCCACTCCGGCCCGGCCGCGTAATTCCCGCGCGCCGCTGTAATCCAGCAGCCAGTTCAGATAGTCCGGCCTGAAACAGGCCCGGCGCACGCCGCTCAGCGCGTCCGTGGCCGCCGCTCCCTCCGGAGTGCGCTTCTCAAGCAGGCGGGCCACGCAATCCCTGAGCTCGTGCAGGCCGGAATCCCCGCTCACCGGCACAGCTCCGGCGCGGACCAGCTTGAAGCCGTTCTCGTCCGCCGGATTGTGGCTGCCGGTGATCATGATCCCGGCGTCAAAGGGCTGATTGGCGGCGGCATAGTAGATTTCCTCCGTGCCGCAGAGCCCCAGATCCGTGACCCGCGCCCCGGCGGCCAGCAAGCCTTCGGCCAGGGCGTCGCGCAAGGCCGGTCCGCTCAGCCGGGCGTCGCGCCCCATCACCACGTCGCGCGCGCCCTGCGCTTCGGCCACGGCCCGCCCCAGAGCGCGGGCCAGGTCAGGATTGAGGGCGTCCGGCACGCGGCCCCGGATGTCGTAGGCTTTGAAACAGGAAAGATCGTGGGTCATGGCGTCCTCGCTGGCAATGGCGGTGTTTTCCGCATGCTTGTGGAAGAGGGCGGCATTGTCAAGGGCGGGATATGCGCACGGGCTTCACCGTGCCGGGCGACTATGCTACTAAGATATATATGAGTTGAGTATGCGGCGCACTTGCCGCCTGTGGACCAAGCCTTTGATCTTTGCAAGGTGGAGCCATGTCCGGTTTTCCCGCAATGAAAGTCAGACCCAAGAGCGGCAGAGAAGTCTTTGTGGGCTTGGAGCCGAAGCGCACGCTTCAGGATTTCTGGATCTGGGCCTTCTCCGACCTCGTCGGCAATACTGAACGGGGGAAGCTCGCCGAATATATCGTGGCGATGGCCATCGGCTGTGATATGGAAACCAGCTCCACGTGGGAGAGCTTTGATATCCTCTCCTCCGAGGGGATAAAAATTGAAGTTAAAACCTCCGCATATATTCAGTCATGGGCACAAGAGAAGCTTTCAACCATTGTTTTTAATATTCCTGAAACACGGGGCGGGGATGGAAGAGAAAAAGAGAAAAAACGCCAGGCTGATGTCTATGTTTTTTGCGTTTTGAAGCATAAGGATCAGCAGACCATACATCCATTGGATTTGAGCCAATGGGAGTTTTATGTGCTTGCGACGAAAACTCTCAATAGTGTTTTCGGGAGGCAGAAAACAGTACGTCTGAACAGTTTGGTTTCCGCGTGCAAGGTCGCGCCGTGTGAGTATGCTTCACTGGGAAATGCCATCAGAAAAGCATATGCCTCGGAGGCCGCGCGGGAAAGCTGATTCCCGCAAACGTCTTCATGGAACAGACGCTGTTGGAGGTGACCGGGTGCTGCGCGCCTTGTTCTGTCAGACGAGTTCAGGATGTTCGGGCCAGGAGTTTCGGGCCGGATGTTTTTACGGGGCGGCAGGGCCGTCAGCTCAGCTTGCCCAGTTTTTCCTTCAACAGCGCCGCCTTGGCCGGGCCGATGCCGGGCAGGGCGCGCAGTTCCTCCAGGCCCGCCGCGCGCATGGCTTCCACGCTGCCGAATTTTTCCCAGAGCAGCCGCGCCGTGGCCGGACCAATGCCCGGCAGGCGCATGAGTTCGCCGGAAAGCGCGGCCCCCTGGCGCGCCCGGCGGTGGCGGCCGATGGCGAAACGGTGGGTGGCGTCGCGCACATTCTGTAAAAAGAGCAATTCCGGGCCGCCTTCGCGCAAGGGCAGGGGATTGGCCCGGCCCGGCACAAAAATCCGGTCCGCCACGTTACCCGCCCGGCGGTCGGCCTGGCCGCGCTCGTCGCGGGCCTTGGCAATGGCCGCCAGCCTGAACAGCCCTGTCTGACCCGCTTCGGCCAGGGCGCGCTCCACAACAGCCAACTGTCCCCGGCCGCCGTCGATCAGCAGAAGGTCGGGCCAGGGCGGGCCGCTCTCCAGCCGTCGCGCCACCCAGGCGTGCAGGGTGGCGTAGTCGTCGCCGCTGTCCGGCATGGCATAGGTCCGGTAGTCCGGGCGGCTGGGCTGCCCGTCCGTGAAGACCACCAGACCCACTCTGGTCTGGCGGCCGCCGGTATGGGAAACGTCCACGCATTCAATGCGCTGCGGCGGCGCGGCCAGATGCAGGGCTTTCGCCAGGCGTTCCAGAATGGACTGCCCGTCCTGACTCTTGCGGCGGCGCGCCTCTTCACGGGCGTTGGCCTGGGCCAGGTCGATAAGCTGATTGTCCGCCGCATTCTGCGGCGCCACAATGCGCACCGGTCCGCCCCGGCGGTCCGCCAGAGCCTGTTCCAGCAGGGCCTTGCCGTCCGTGGCCTCTTCGGGGACGGCTCCCTCTTCCGCAGGCGTGTGGGCGGCGCGCGCCGGCGTCTCCGGCGCGAGACTTTCCGCTTCTTCCGTGCCGTCTCCTTCCCATTCCAGTTCCGGCGGCAGCCAGGGCAGCAGCACGCGCGGCGGCGGGGTGGCCTGGCTGTAGTACTGGCTCACAAAAGAACTCAGAAGTTCCGGCGCGTCCTCAAAGGTCAGCCCCGGCCAGTAAAAGGCCCGGCCGTCGGTGACCGCCCCGCCGCGCACAAAGACGATGCCCAGAGCCAGCCCCTTGTCCGCCGGGAAAAGGCCCACCGCGTCCATGTCGCCGCCGCCGGGCAGGACGGCGGCCTGCCGTTCCACGGTACGCTCCACGGCGCGGATCTGGTCGCGCAGGGTTGCCGCCTTTTCAAATTCAAGCTCCGCGGCGGCCCGCTCCATCTCCTCGCGCAGGCCGCACAGCAGGGACTCGGCGCGGCCTTGCAGCAGCTCACAGACCTTGTGCACCGCTTCATGGTAGGCTGCGGGCGTGATCAGCTCCATGCAGGGGGCCGGACACTGGCCCATATGGTGGTACAGGCAGGGGCGCACACGATTTTTCATGGCCCGGTCCGAACAACGGCGCAAGGCGAAGGCGCGGTGGATCAGCTTCCAGGTTTCCCGTGCGGAAAGTGCCGAGGTGAATGGCCCGTAATAGCGCGCGCCGTCGCGCCGGGCCCGGCGCACGATCTCCAGACGCGGAAAAGGATGCTTGAGGTTGAGCCGGAAGAGGACGTACTGCTTGTCGTCGCGCAGCACGATATTGTAGTGCGGCCGGTGCTTCTTGATCAGGCTCGCTTCCAGCAGCAAAGCCTCTTTTTCCGTGGTGGTGCTCAGATAGTCCAGGCTGACCGCATGGGCCAGCATGGCCCTGGTTTTGGCGGGCAGGCCGTCAGGACGGAAATACGAGAGCACGCGCCGCCGCAGAATGCGGGCCTTGCCCACATAGATGATGCGGCCCCGGCTGTCCTTGTACAGATACACGCCGGGCGTGAGCGGTATGGTGGAGGGGTCGGGTTTCTGCACGCTTTGGTTGTACCGGAAGGGCGCGGGCCTGCCAAGTCCCGGCGCTGAGCCTGAAGACGAAGCATGTCGCTCTGTCCCGCTTCTTTTTCCCGACGCAGGACGCAAAAAGGGGAGCCTTGCGGCTCCCCTTTGCATAAACCAGACTGAATGAGTGGATTAGAAGGAGTACACGAAGCTGGCATTCACATTCCAGGCGTCGCGGGTCTCAGGAACGCCCAGACCCTGCTTATGCCTGCTGCCCCACACGGACTTGCTGTTGTCGAGCCAGAGGGCGATGTAGTCGGCTTCCACATTGATGACGAAGTTTTCGTACATCTGATAGGTGTTGGTCAGACCGATTTCCAGGGCGCTGTCCTGGGTGGTCAGGTACATGGCTTCCATGCCCGCAACGCCATCGACGCCACCGCTGTTGGCGTACAGGCCGTTGAGGGACAGCTTCTTGGCCATGGTCGGGCTGTTGGTGCCGCCGATGTAGTTCACGCGCAGGGTGTGCTTGAGGTCTTCCACAAAGCTCATGTCCTTCAAGCGCGCGCCGATGCCCCAAGTGCCGCCCATGCCGTGGCCGATGGCGCCGTTGCGGGCGATGTAGGGATCGCCGTCAAAGGCGAAGTTGGAGAATCTGTTGGTGTTGTTGGCGCTGAGGGTGGGCATGCGTTCGGAACCGTTGGCCGGGTTGCTGTCGTCACCGGAGCCGTACCAGCCGTACAGACCGGGGGTGGCCCAATCCAGCTTGTATTCAAAGAGCAGAGAAGCCAACCAGCCCTGACGGTTCATGCGGCCGTCGTCTTCCCAAGTCACGGAACCGTAGTTGAAATCCCAAGCGAAACGGAAGGGATCAAAGGCGGTCACTTCACCGGTCAGGCCGCCCCACCAAGCTTCGCCGTAGGAGCTCAGCTTGCGGGCGTTCAGAGCGGAGGAACCATTCTTGTGCAGGGCGCCGCCCACAGGCACCAGACCGGCCTTGGCATAGCTGCCGGTGCCCCAAGGACCGGCCAGGAAGTTGTCGCCCTGACGGAAGGTGTTCGGGCCGATGGCGGAATACATGCCCCACGGGGTCACTTTCACGCCTTCAAAGGACAGGGGCACCAGCAGGGCGAAAGCGTCCATGTTGTCCATGTAGCTGCTATACTGGTGATTACCACGGCGCCAATCGGAGTTGTCGTTGAAGGGACGAGCCCACAGGGCGGTCACTCCCACGTTTTCGTTGAACTGGTAGCTGGCGGTGACGCCGGCCACGTCGTCGTTGAGCACGGTGCTGCCGGTGGTGAAGCTGGGCAGTTCCACGCCCTGAATACCCATGCGGAACTTCAGGTCGGTCTGCGGCACCATCCAGTCAATGTAAGCGCGCTTCACTTTAACCACGCTGGCGCCGTCAGCGCCCAGCGCGCCGCCATTGCGGTCGCCGGCCTTGCCCCAGAGCTGTTCGCCGATTTCAAAGTACACGGTGCCGGACAGGGATTCGGAGGCCACGGCGTCCAACTGCAAACGCACGCGCTGACGGGCTTCGAAGTCGTCTTCCTTGTTGTTGTAGCCGGTCTGGCCCTTACCGCCGGTAAAATTGCCGTTCTGGCCATAGTCAAAGCTCATGATCCACTGGCCTTTGGCCTTGAAATCAATGGCGCTGGCGCCGGTGGCAACACCGAACACCAAGCCCGCCGCCAACAGAAGCGTAGCGATCTTTTTCATGGTTAACCTTCCTTTCTTTTGCTCCCCTATGATGGGGAACGGGTTGTCGTAACGGAAACGCCTGTGGGGCGGTTTCCCGCCGCGATCAGAATTTAAGAAATCCCCGCGTGCATTGCAAGTCTATTCGTGCAAAAATTTTTACTCTTTAGGGCTGTAAAAATGCCGTAAAAAAATTTTTACCATAAAATCAGCCTGTTAAATTTTTTCGAGATGGAATTTTTTTTTATTTTTTTTCTCTGACATGACGGAAAGCATCCGCCGCAGGCCCCAATGAAGCCCTTTTTGGGGAATGGGACGGTAACGGATGGGAGTTTAAAATTTTTTTGAATGACGGGAACAAGCGCGGACAGACAGTCAGGCCTTTGCCGGTACGCGTCGGCATTGGGCAGGTTGCACCCCGCGTTGTACCCGGCTGATTTTTTTGGCCTATTTAGTATTGATAATTTTTCTTGACAAAGGAGACAGGATTGTGAATATGGACACAAATGTACACCCACACCAACAGGGAGGAATGGGTATGAGGATTTCCTGTGTCGCAGCGGCCGCTTTGGGGATGGTCGCGCTGTTGAGCGGGCCCGCGCTGGCCGCGTCCGCCGGTGAGACGGCGCCGGGGGGCATGCCGTCCATGGCCAAGTTTGCCAAGGTTTCGAAGGTGGTGCAGGACAAATGCATGGCCTGTCACACCCAGGGCTATGATCTGCCCTTCTATGCCAAGGTGCCCGGCATCCGCCAGATCATTGAAAAGGACTATCGCGACGGCATCCGCGCCATGGATCTGAATGTGGAGCTGATCCAGAACAAGGGCAAGCCCATCGGCGAAACCGTGCTGGCCAAGATGGAGTGGGTGATCAACAACGACACCATGCCCCCGGCCAAGTTCGCAGTGGTGCATTGGGGCAGCCGCCTTTCGGATCAGGAGAAAAGGGATATCCTGGAATGGGTGAAGATTTCGCGCAAAGCCCACTACGCCACTGACGCCGCGGCCAAACACGCCAACGAACCCTTGCAGCCCCTGCCGCGCATGATCAAGACCGACGCCAAAAAGGTGGCCCTGGGCGACAAGCTGTTCAATGACAAGCGCCTGTCCACGGACAGCACTCTGGCCTGCTCCGGGTGTCACTTTTACGACCGGGGCGGCACGGACCACCAGCGTTTCTCCGAAGGCGTGCGCAAGCAGTTCGGCGACGTGAACCCGCCCACAGTGTTCAATGCGGCCTTCAATCTGGCCCAGTTCTGGGACGGCCGCGCGGCCGACCTGCAGGAACAGGCCGGCGGCCCGCCCATGAACCCCATTGAGATGGGCAGCAAGAACTGGGAGGAGATCATCGGCCGCCTGTCCCGGGATGAGGCCCTGACCGCTGAATTCACGGCCGTCTACCCCGACGGCTGGAGCGGCAAGAACATCACCGACGCCATCGCCGAGTATGAAAAGACCCTGATCACGCCGGACAGCCGCTTCGACAAGTGGCTGCGCGGCGACGACAAGGCTCTCAGCGCTCAGGAAGTGCAGGGCTATGCCCGCTTCAAGGCCTATCGCTGCGCCTCCTGCCACGTGGGCAAGAGCGTGGGCGGCCAGTCCTACGAATACATGGACTTGAAGAAGGATTACTTCGCCGACCGCGGCGGCAAGGAGCTGGGTTCGGACAAGGGCCGCTACAACCACACCAAGAGCGAGATGGATATGCGCCGCTTCAAGGTGCCCAACCTGCGCAACATCGAGCTGACCGGCCCGTACCTGCATGACGGCACTGTGGATACGCTGGATGAGGCCGTGCGGATCATGGGCGTCTACTGCGCCGGTCTGGACGTGCCCCAGAGCGACCGCGATCTGATCGTGGCCTTCCTGCGCAGCCTGACCGGCGAGCACAAGATGCTCTCCGGCAAGGTCGCTGCCAAGTAAGATGTTTTTTTATTGAAAATCCTGAAGCGCGTTGCGGCGCGCCGAAGCGAAAGCGGGATTCAGGCTTGGCCCGAATCCCGCTTTTGTCTTCTTTCATGCCCCGTCCGGCAAAGACAGTCGCCGGCCCTCATTCCGGCATGAGGAATGCAAGCTCCACGGCGTCCGAGCGCAGTTTTTTCACCATGCTTTCAAGAAGGATACGGCTTTCGGCCACGTCCTGATCCGAAGTTTCTTCAAAGTCGATTTCCAGGATAAAGGAATATTCACGGCTGTCCGGAAAAAGCCAGGTACCGGCGTTGAAACGATTGGGCGAGAGCGCGCAGCGCAACTCCCGCCCTTCATATTCCGGAACAACGACGCCGTACCATGCGTCAAAATTAAACCAGCCGTACCGGTCGTCCTCACGCCTCTTCAGGGGAATGCCCAGCGCCCGCGCGCAGTGCTCCGCCAAAACGTCCTGCGAAAGCAGGCCCGTTTTTATGCCGAGATGCCAGCAGCCTTCGTAGCAGGCAACGGAATAAACCAGGCGTTCCATAAAGACATCGTAAGACGGTACCCGAAAAACTTCTTCAAATCCGTCAGTTTCAAAATAGCAAACTTCCGGCTCCTGCCGCGGTGTTTCCTGCGTCATGCCGTAATCAAGACAAAGCACATTGTGCCCGTCAACCCAGGAAAGCACATACAGACGTTCCTGGCGGCAGTCCTTGCCCAGAACCTCTTCCATTTCTTCCTTGCCGTAAACCTCATCCAGGGAGCAGTATTTTTCGTTCGCCGGGATGCCGTCAAGTTCCCCGGAATTGATGAACAGGCATTCGGCAACACCACCATGAACATAGGCCTGGGGCCAAGGCAGGCCGCCGTTTTGCAAGCGCAGTTGCGCTTTGTACAGCGCCGGAAGTTTGAAGCCGCAGATTTTTTCCCAGCGCGCAAGCTGTTCCCCGGTTCTTCCCGCTGTATCCTGATCATAGCCTTGAGGCGGTTGACGCCAGAAATTTTTCAACGGATCCCGCATGCTCTTCCTCCTTTCCACGCAAGGGCGGGGCTGTTCGGTGCTGTGCAAGAAAATTGCTATATGCTGGCCCGCAGGGCTCCGTCCAGATCCGGGTAACGGAAGACATAGCCCGCTTCCAGCAGAACGCGCGGCGCGCAGCGCTGGCCGTTGAACAGCAGTTCCTCGGCCATCCGGCCCAAAGCCGGACGCAGCGCAAAGGCGGGGATTCTGAACAGGGCCGGGCGGCGCAGGGTCCGGCCCAGAGCGCGGGCAAAACCGGCCGCGTCGACCTGTTCCGGCGCGCAGAGATTGCAGGGGCCGCTGATCTGCGGATGTTCCAGCAGAAAAAGAACGGCCCCGGCTTCATCATCCAGGTGAATCCAGGGGAAAGGCTGGCGGCCGCTGCCCGCCGGGCCGCCCAGGCCCCAACGGTAGAGGGGCAGCATTTTTGTCAGGATTCCGCCGCCCTTGCCCAGCACCGGCGCGGTGCGGATGCGGACCCGCCGCACGCCCAGGGCTTCCACCGGCGCGGAGGAAGCCTCCCATTGGCGAGCCACATCGGCCAGAAAGCCCGATCCCGCCGGGGCGTCTTCCGTAGAGTCCGGGGCCGTGGCCAGATCGGGCCAGAGCCCGTACCAGCCCGAGGCCGACGCCTGAATCAGCGTTGCCGGTGGGGCGGCCCCGTCCTTCTTCAGCAGGGCGAAGGCGTCCGCCACGGCGCGGCCCGCGCAAACGCGGCTCTGTACAATGGCTTCGCGCCGGGCTCTGGTCCAGCGCCCGGCCCCGATATTTTCGCCCAACAGGTTGACCACAGCCGCCGCGCCCCGGCAGATTTCCGCCAGGTCACGCGGGCTGCGGCCGTCCCATTGGGCATATGCCGGGCCGCCGTCCGTTTGGGAACGGCGGCCGCGGCCGCTTATGGTCACATCATGTCCGGCCCGCAACAGGGCCTTGACCAGGGCCGAGCCGATAAAGCCCGTGCCGCCCAAAATCACAACGCGCATGGCGCCTCCGCAAGGAACATCCGAGGCCCTCTCCGCCTCAGGCGTTCTCCTTGCGCGCAGCGCGCATCAGGGCCGCCACCTGGGTCACGTCCTTGTCGCCCCGGCCCGAAAGATTGACCAGCAGCACCTTGTCCGAAGACATGGCCGGGGCCATCTTGATGGCCTGGGCCAGAGCGTGCGAGGATTCCAGCGCCGGGATCACGCCTTCATGGCGGGACAGGGAGAAAAAGGCATCCAGAGCTTCCTGATCCGTGACGCTGACGTATTCCGCCCGGCCCAGATCCTTGAGCTGGGCGTGTTCCGGACCCACCGAGGGGTAATCCAGACCGGCGGAAATGGAATAGACCTCGCCCGCCTCGCCCTCGGCATTCTTGATCATGTAGGAATTGAAGCCGTGCAGCACGCCCGGCTCGCCCAGGCAGAGCGAGGCCGCGTGCTCGCCGTAGGCCGTGCCGCGTCCGCCGGGTTCCACGCCCATGAGGCGCACTTCCATGTCGTCCAGAAAACCGGCGAACATGCCGATGGCGTTGGAACCGCCGCCCACGCAGGCCAGACAGACGTCGGGCAGACGGCCCAGTTCCTGAAGCATCTGGGCCCTGGCCTCGCGTCCGATGACGGACTGGAAGTGACGCACCATATAAGGATAGGGATGCGGCCCCACAGCCGAGCCCAGCACGTAGAACATCTCCGGATCATTGACCCACACGGCCAGGGCTTCGTCCACGGCCTCCTTGAGCGTGCGCTGGCCGCTTGTGGCGGGCAGCACGCGCGCGCCCAGCATTTCCATGCGGACCACATTCAGATGCTGGCGCTCAATGTCCACTTCGCCCATGCAGATGGTGCAGTCCAGACCCATGAGCGCCGCGCCCGCCGCCGTGGCCACGCCGTGCTGACCGGCCCCGGTTTCGGCGATGACCCGCTTTTTGCCCATGCGTTTGGCCAGCAGGCACTGCCCCAGGGTGTTGTTGATCTTGTGCGCGCCCAGATGGTTCAGATCCTCGCGCTTGAGCCAGATCTGCGCCCCGCCCAGCATGCGGCTGAGATTGGCGCAATGGAACACCGGGCTGGGACGTCCCGTGTAATGCACAAACAGGTATTCCAGCTCGCGCTGGAACGATGCGTCGTTCAGGGCCGCGTCGAAAGCGCCGGACAGTTCGTCCAGGCGGGCCTTGACCGGCTCTGGCACGTACTGGCCGCCATACGCGCCGAAAAAGCCCCGGCTGTCGGGTTTGCCGCCAAGGGTAATGTGTTGGCTCATGCTCTTCTCCTTCACTGGAACATAATTTTTCATTCTGTCGTTTTTGCAAAGGAGATGTCAAGAGCGGGGCGGGGCGGCTACAGGGCAGACGCATCTAAAAAATCTTTATTTATTGCCTAGATGTAATGTTTCAATAGGTTGTTCACCCTCCCTTAAATCGGTATGGCTGGAGTTGCCACAGCAACAGCAAACCGGCTGAGGGAAAAGGTGAACAGCCATAAAAATGCCAAACTGACGGCCGGAGGTCGAGAGGAAATGATCCGGCGAATGGGCTCCGCCCCTGCCGAAATAGCGGTGGCGGGATTTAGGGTAAGCTTGCGAACCGCCAGGAAATAGATGAGCCGTTACCGTCAGTGAGGCGCTGCGAACCTTATTGACAGAAGTTCTCGGCCCAAGCATTGCCAGAGCAAGCTGACGGAATATGAAGTCGGTTGTGTCCCGGCTCTGCGCAAGGAGCGCTTGACCGGCGACGCGATTGCTTTGCGGCTGGGGCGTAGCAGTGTGTTCCGGTTCTTGCACAACTCGGCTGCTCTCGTCTTTCTTCACTGGAGGGAAAAGAACCGGTCCGACGCTACCAGAGGGAGAAGCCGAGACAAATGCTTCATCTGAACATAACACGACTTGGTAAAACAGGAAAGCGGGAACGCGGCAAGTCCGCCGTCGTCGGCCGGGTTGAGAATACCTGCATGTCTGCGTGGATGACGCTTCCAGGGCGGCATAGCCATGAAGTTTCTTTTTGCATTTTATTCCGACGGTTATTTCTCCACAGGCACGAGATATTCAGGGATGCGCGCATGCCGCCTCAAAGGCGCGCAGGGCATCGGGAAAGGGCGACAGCTCCCGGCGCAGCACCCCCTGCGCCAAGGAAATGGCCATGCCGTAATTGGTCATGGGGCAACCCGAGGCCGCGGCCGCGCGCAGGCGGGCCAGCATCTGCCCGCGCGTGATGACGCAGCCGCCGCAGTGCACCACGGCCTTGTAAGCGCCGTCATATTCCGGAAATTCCTTGCCCGCGCTCCAGGCGATCCGCAGTTCGCCTCCGGCCAGCTTTTGCAGCAGACGCGGTAGCTTGACGCGGGCGATATCGTCCTTTTGCGGATGGTGGGAGCAGGCTTCCTGAATCAGCACCGCGTCGCCGGGCGTAAGCCGGGTAAGCGCCCCGGCTCCTTGGGCCAGCGCGGTCAGATCCCCCTTGAACCGGGCCATAAGCACGGAAAAGGTTGTCATGGGGATATCGGACGGCGTGTCCCGGTCGACCTTGTGCACCACCTGGGAATCGCAGACCACCAAATCCGGCGCGTGCCTGAGACGTCCCAGCGCGTCGGGCAGCTCCTCTTCCGTCACCACCATGCAGAGTTTGCGGCCGTCCAGACTGTCGCGGATGGCCTGCACCTGCGGCAGGATAAGCCGTCCCTTGGGCGCGCCCGTATCAATGGGTACCACCAAGGCCAGCACGCCTTTGTCCGGCAGCAGGTCGCTGAGCAAAGGGGGCTGGTGCAGGGCACGCTCCGGCGCAAGGCGCTCCAGGGCCGCGCGCACTTCGGCGAGTCCGAGGCCGTCGCGGGCCGAGGCGCGGATAACGGACACGCTGGCTTCCAAAACTCCCGGCCCGTGCGCCCGTCCAGGCGCGGCCGGGTATGCATCCGCCTTGTTCTGCACCACGGCAAAAGGGATTTCCCGCTCACGCAACAGGGCGGCAATCCGGGCTTCGTGCTCTCCCCAGCTTTCGCCTTCCGTCACCAGAAGGGCCACGTCGGCCCGCTGCATGACCCGCAGGCTGCGTTCCGTCCGCAGTTCTCCCAGTTCGCCCGCGTCATCCAAACCCGCAGTGTCCAGAAAAACAACCGGTCCCAGGGGAGCCATTTCCAGCGTTTTTTCCACAGGGTCGGTGGTGGTGCCGGGCGTATCCGACACGATGGACACCTGCTGTCCGGTCAGGGCGTTGAGCAATGAGGACTTGCCCACATTGCGGCGGCCGAAAAGGGCGATGTGCAGACGCAGCCCCTTGGGCGTTTCCATCATTGAACTGCTCCTTATGGGGGGAGAGGGTGCGAAAGGGAGGGGGCCGCGCTTTGCGGCCGCCGGAAATTCAGGACGGCCGACGCGGTCGGGCAAAACCGCGTCGGCCTGGGTCTGGGAAGGGGACTGTGCGTATCAGCCCCCAGGCGGAAAGGCCGGAGGCTTATTCGTACGGATAGGTGTCGCCCGCGAATTCCTTGTGGCGAGGATTGGGGTATTCACCTGCGGCGACAAGCGCTTTAAGACCTTTCGATTTGTCAAACCACTTGGTGTGGAGCAGTTCTTCCGATTTGTGTCCCAGCGGCTTGCCGAGCCAGGAATCATACAGGGCCTTGACCTGCGCGTTGTCCTGGGAGGCCCGCTTGGGAAAAGCCGCATCGGCCTTGTAGACGGCGCTGGCGCGGTCGCGCATGTAATCCTTGATTTCCTTGACGGCCGCATAGGCCTTGTTGACCGTGCGGACGCCCAGCAGCAATCCGCCGGACAGGATACAGGCTCCTTTTAAAAATCCGCGCCGTGTGCTCATAAGTATGGACATACCGCCTCCTATGCGCTGGGGTTGGTGTCGGCAAGACGTTTTTTGAGGCCCGCGAACAGACTGGTCGCCTTGCGCTCCGCATTCTGCAGCAAGGTCGGCATGATCGGCTGGCCGCCGCCGCAGACGCAGCCGCCTGGACAGGCCATGAACTCAATAAAGTGGTACGGGGAATTCCCGGCGCGGACCTCGTCACAGATCTTGGCAAAGCGTTTGGCCCCGTGCACCACGGCCAGGCGCAACTCTATGCCCTTGATGGTCACGGTGTACTCCTTCATACCCTTGAGGCCGCGCACCTGCTTGAAATCCCATGTTTCGGGGCGCTGGCTGGTCACCGCCTGGTAGGCGAAACGCAGCGCCGCTTCCATGACGCCGCCGGACACGCCGAAGATGGTCGCGCCGCCAGTGGATTCGCCCATCAGGCTGTCGCGCTGTCCGTCGGGCAGTTTGTTGAAGTCTATGCCCGCCTGGCGGATCAGATAGGCCAGCTCGCGCGTGGTCAGCGTGGCGTCGATGTCGTGAAGGCCGCTGGCGGCCAGTTCGGGCCGCAGCCCTTCGTACTTTTTGGCGATGCAGGGCATGATGGAAACGGCATAGATCTGTTTGGGATCATACTTCAGTTTTTCCGCGCCATAGGTTTTGGCCAGAGGACCGTTCATGCCGATGGGCGACTTGCAGGAGGAAAAATGCGGCAACAGGTCGGGATAGAATGTTTCCGCGTACTTCTGCCAGCCCGGACAGCAGGAGGTGAACTGGGGCAGGTCCTTTTTCTCGCCCAGGCGCGCCACGAATTCCGAGGCCTCTTCCCAGATGGTCACGTCGGCGGCGAATTCCGTATCCCAGCAATGGGCGAAGCCCAGCGCCTTGAGGGCGGAAAGCATCTTGCCCGTGGTCACGCTGCCGGGCGCAAGGCCGAACGCCTCGCCAAGGGCATAGCGCACCGAAGGCGCGGGCATGGCTATGCATTTGACGTTTTTGTCCTTCAGTTTTTCCCGCAATTCCGGCACCCAGGTCTGCACTTCGTAAATGGCGTTTTCCGGGCAGTGGGTCAGGCACTGGCCGCAGTTGATGCACGGTTCGACATGGGCGACCTTGTGTGCCAGGCCGGTTTCTCCGACAATCGCCCCGGTGGGACAATATTCCTGACAGGTGTCGCAGCCGATGCATTTTTCCGCATCAATCTGCACGAAAAACATCTTGTCGCCATTTGCTCCCTGTGGCGGCACATTCAACTCATACTCAATATGCTCCATAGCGATACGCGGCATCCCAACCTCCTGGCGGTAACAGGTGAATCACATTCCTGACGTCAGTGCAGCGCCTTCAGGGCATGCGTACGTCCGGCTCCTTCAATGGCTGTGCGGGCGCTCTCCATGTCCACGCGGTTTTTATTGTCGTAAATGCAATACTGTTCACGGTATTCCGGCGGCGTAAAACCGGGCATCAGCACGTTGCCGCCGGCCAGCAGGCCCTCCCGCTGGCCTGAAACCGCATCCACCGTGGCCAGGGCCGTGGTGGCGGGAATATTGGCCCAAGGCAGGGCCAGACGCAGTACGGCCATGACCCGCAGGGTCATCTCGGCCGAACCGCCGGGCTGCGTCCCCAGAGGCGTGTCCGCCTGCGGAATGAACGGCCCCACGCCGCACATGGACACGTTCAGTTCCCGCGCCAGCAGAATGTCATCCGCCAGTGACTCGGGCTTCTGCCCCGGCAGGCCCACCATGAAGCCGGTGCCCACTTCATAGCCCAGTTCGCGCAACACGCGCAGATGCCCGATACGTCCCGCAAGCTCGTATCCCGGATGCAGCCGGGCATAGAGGTCAGGATCGGCGGTCTCGTGCTTCAACAAAAAACGCGCGGCCCCGGCCTCTTTCCACAGGGCGTAGGCTTCGTGGGGGTGCTCCCCCACGCTGAGCGTCACCGGCACATGCAGTTCGCGGCCGATGTCCGCCACCAGCCCGGCCAGCCAGTGTGGCTCTATGGCGTATTCGCCCGATTGCAGCACAATGGTGTCCGCGCCCAGGCTTACGGCCCGGGCCGACGCCTCCAGGATAGCGTTTCTGGAGAGCGTGTAGCGCGCAACCCTGCCGCTGGCCGCCCGCAAGCCGCAATAGCGGCAGTTGCGCCGGCAGACATTGGAGAATTCCACAAGGCCCCGCACCTGCACGTGCGAACCCTTTTCCCACGACACGGCCTGTCCGGCGCGTTCCCGTAGGACGGCGTAGGGCGTTGCGAACAAAAGCTCCAGAATGTCTTCCCGCTGCATGGGTCTTCCCGGTGGCGCGACTAGAGCATTTTAACTTTGAAATGTTCTGTCGCGGCGCACAACGCTGCGCGCCGCGAAGCGGCGTTGATTCTGGGAAAAACAACGTTTTTTCCCAGAATGTCAGCTTTGAAATGGCAACATTTCAAAGCGAATCTGCTTCTGTGTGAGGATCGCTTCGCCGAAAAACGTTGTTTTCGGCTCACTCACGCCGCCTTCGGCGGCACGCCGGACTTTCGTCCGGCGGCCAGTATCCCGTAACTTTATGCGTTACAGGATACTAGCAGTAAACGTCCCGCTGACCGGCGCGCACCTTGGAAAGAAGACTTTCCGAGACGCGACGGGTGCGTGCCTCCATGCCGTCCAGCGAGGCGGCGATGGCCCCTTCGCCCGCCAGGCGCGCGTTCTCGTCGGCGTAGTCCAGCAGGTATTCCTCAAAGGTGGAAAGCGCGTTGGGCGCGCATTTGGCCTTGATGAGACCTGGTTTGGCGAGGTCCATGAAATCCTTGCCCGTGCGCCCAGACGGTAACATCCCGTGCAGAACGACGGGATGAAACCGTGGTCGCCGAGATCCTTCACCACTTCGGCCAGACTTCTGTGATCACCGAGCTGGAACTGGGCGGCCTCGAACCGGCTGTCCTCCTTGTACCCGCCGGGGTTCGTCCGGCTGCCCGCCGAAATCTGCGATACTCCGAGTTCAAGCGTGAAGGCGCGGATGGCGGCATTTTCGCGGGTGGACATGATCAGGCCCGTGTACGGGACAGCAAGACGCAAGATAGCAACCAGTTTCAGGAAGTTTTCGTCGCTGACGGCATACGGCGGCCGGGAAGCCAGATCGGAACCGATGGCGGGTTCAATGCGCGGCACGCTGATGGTGTGGCAGCCCACGCCGAAGCGTTCTTCCAGGTGGGCGATATGCATCATCAGCGCCAGGGTTTCGTAGCGCCAGTCGTAAAGGCCGTAGAGCAGCCCCATGCCCACGTCGTCGATCCCGGCCAGCATGGCGCGGTCAAAGGATGACGCCCGCCAGTCCAGGTCACGCTTGGGACCGGACAGATGCACTTTTTCATAGGTGGGACGGTGGTAGGTTTCCTGAAAAAGCTGGAACGTTCCGATATGCCGCTCCTGGAGGCGGCGGAAATCCTCCACCGAAAGGGGAGCCAAGTTGACGTTGACCCGGCGGATGTTGCTGCCGCCCTCACGCGCTTCATAAATGGCGTCAATGGAATCCAGCACATAGTCAATGCCGCCGCCGGGATAGGCCTCGCCCGCCACCATCAGGACGCGTTTGTGCCCCTGGCGGAGAATGATTTTGGTTTCTTCGATGATTTCGTCCCGGCTCAGGGCGCGGCGGGTCACTTGCGTATTGGATTTGCGGAAGGCGCAGTACAGGCATTCGTTGGAGCAGAGGTTGGAGATGTACAGCGGGGCGAACAATACAATGCGGTTGCCGTAGATTTCTTCCTTGGCCGCCTTGGCCGTGTGATACAGCTCCGCCGTCAGTTCCGGTGAGGAAACACCCATCAGCACGGCCACGTCCGAGAGGGAAAGCCCCTTCAACTCCCCGGCCTTGGCAAGGACGTCACGCACGCGCGCCGCGTCCTCGCGGCTACAGCTTTCGAGCACCCGCTCTATCTTGTTCCCGTCCAGCCAGGTCGCCTTGGTGTCCGCGCTATTTTCCATGATGGCATCCTCATGCTGGCAGCGGTCGCCAAACCGCTGGTTATTGGTTTTCAGGGCAAGCCTCCGTCCGTAAACGCGCGGCTTGTCACTGTTTGGTAATATCTTTTTAAAAATCGTGTTACCAAGCGTCGACACCGCCCCGTGCGCTCCCAAGCGCCCGCTCCGACGCACAGTCATTTTTCCATGCCGCCGCGCTGCGCCTGAATTGTCCTTCCGCTCTTTGCCCGCGTCAGATGTATGTCGTGCGACGGCCAACTCTGTTTGAAGATACTCCGCACCCGAAATACGTCAGGCGGACAGAGAATGAACCTCGTAAAAACAGTGCGTTACGCATTCGGACCAAAAGCACGCAACGGGAATCGGTGATGTGTTACATTTTTTAAAAATGTAACACTCAAAGTCCAAAAAAAAATTTGCCCCGGAAACAATTCGCAAAAATGGGCGCGGTGCAAAAAGAAGTAGCAGGTCGTGTTATTTTTGTCAATTACGTGTCACAATTTTCTCACTTACTTCGCCGCCGCCCGTAACGGGCCGGAAAAATTACCGGCCTGTCATGGGGGGCACCAGTAGGACAGATTCGCCTTGAAATACTCTATCCCGGAGTTCTGGACTCCCGCAGCAGGGCGGCCAGATCACCCGTCATTCGTACAAGATATTCTTTTTCCCTGGCACTTCGCAGAATTACCCTAAAACCCGCCGCTATCGCGCAGGGGCGGAGCCATCCGCCGGATCATTTCTTCTCGACCTCTGGCCGTCAGCTTGGCATTCTTATGGCTATTCACCTTCTCCCTCGGTCGGTTTGCTGTTGTGTGGCAACTCCAGTTCTACCGATTTGAGGGAGGGTGAACAACCTATTGAAACATTACATCTAAATAGATCAGCAGCGGACAAAAAGGGGCAAAGCCACCTTTGCTCCGCCGGAGCGAAGCGCAGGCGGATGGCTGGTGCCGGGAGGATCCTAAAAAATGCGCTAGCCGTTGCCGCGCCAGCGGCTTGCTTGAGCCGTTCACGGCGAAGCCGTGTTACGGAACAAGACAGCATCGCTACGGATAGCGACAGTGACTTCCCTGGACACAATTTCGTGTAACTCATTGCTGTCTTCAGCCGTAGCTGGCAGTGCTGTCTTTATCCGTACGGCTCACAGGTTCGCCTACGGCTAAAGCTCCTGCGTCGCAACGGCTGAAGCAAGATTTTTCGGCGCGGGCAAGGAAAATGGCGCTTTTTGCGCGGAAACCGCCCGGAAGGCGGCCCAAAGGGCCGTGCCCGTTGGCGAGCGTAGTGAGCTTACGGGCATCGAGAGCAGAGATGTACTCAAGTACGTGAGCAGCAAAAAAGCGCCAGATGACGCCGCCAGCGCCGGAAAGGCTGGTTTTGACGGATAATCACGACAAATAACAGACTGGCAAAATTGAAATTAGATGCGTCTGCCCTGGGGGCGGCTATTTTTTATCCAGCACAGCCATGACCTCCAGAGCGTCGGTCTGCTGCGGATCGGCCTGCAGGGCGCGCAGGGCCATATCCTCGGCCTGGCCGCGCTGGCGCCATTCCAGATACATTTTGGCCATTTTGCCGAAAGTGGAAGGGTGCCCGCCGAAGGTGCGCAGAATGGCCTTGTAGACGTTTTCGGCCTTTTCAAATTCCCGCAGTTTCAGCCACGCCGTCACCGCCCCGGTATAGGCCGCCGCCTCGCGGGGCTGGGAAAGCATGGCTTCCTCATACATTTCGGCGGCTTCCGCGTATTGTCCGGCGGCGGCGAAGATCTGGCCCAACTGGATGCGGATGCCTTCCTCGTCGCTGAATTCATCGGCCACGCGTTTCAGAAAGGCGCGGCCCTTGGCGGCCTGCCCTTCGCGCATCAATTGCACGCCGGTCTGGATCAGCGTTTTTTTGCGTTCCAGGCGCGCCTCGGCCTCCCGTCGGATGGACTCTTCCGCCTCGTCCCGCAGAATTTTGGCCAGACCGTCCAGCACGGTGGCCAGGGCGTTTTCCTTGCCCTGCTGATAGGGAATGGCGCGCGGTTTGCCGCTGTGGCCCGGATCGAGCAGGGGCTGCATGCTTTGGTGGTGGACCAGGGAACTCAGAAATTCGTTGATCTGGATGTCCAGGCCCGCCCTGGCCGCGCGCAGCAGCCGCAGGCCCGCGTATTGGCGCAGGGCCGCGCTCATGCAGGTCAGGGCGCGCTCCACCTCGCCGCGGCGCAGATAACCGATGGCGCGGGCGATGTTTTCACGCAATTCCTTGGGCGCGGTGGCAAGCATGCTTACTGCGCCTCCCGCCAGTGCGCCGCAATGGCCTGCCGGTGCGTCCGCAGCAGATTCAGGGCGGCTTCGGGCACCAGATAGTCCACACTGCGCCCGGCCAGCCAGAGTTCGCGGATGCGCGAGGCGCTCACGGCCAGCCAGGGCAGCGGCAGAAAATACGCCAGCCCGCCCCCGGGCAGGGCCATGCAGACGCCGCCGGGCAGGGCGGACGGGTGCTCGCTGGCCGTGGGCCAGAGGGCGCGGGTCATGTCCATGAACTCATCAGGGGTGAGGTCGCCGCGCGGGACCACCACGAAATGGCAGAGCCGGGGCAGTTCCAGGCCACGCTGCCACGTGGGCAGCAGGGCGAAATCCGGGCTGCCCAGCAGAAAATAAAAATCCGTGCCCGGTTCCGCCGCGTGGTAGGCCCGCAGCGTATCCCAGGTGTAGGAGGGGCCGTCCCGCAGGGCTTCCAGACGGTTGCAGCGCAGTTGGGGCAGAGGAGCAAGGGCCGCTTCCAACATGGCGGCGCGCAGTTCAAACGGCAGCAGGTTGCCGGTTTTTTTGTGCGGCGGCTGGGCGCAGGGCACCAGATCCACACCCTGCACCAGATGGCCCAGCGCTTCGCGCGCTTCCACGGCCAGACGCAGATGTCCCACGTGCGGCGGGTTGAAACTGCCGCCCAGAATGGCCCGGCCCGGCCGCTGTCCGTTGCTCGCCGTCATTTATTGCCGCACCTGTCCCTGCCCCAGAACCACGAACTTGGTGGTGGTCAGCTCCTGTACGCCCATGGGGCCGTATGCGTGCAGCTTGGAGGTGGAAATGCCGATTTCCGCGCCCAGGCCCAGCTGTCCGCCGTCATTGAAGCGGCTGGAGGCGTTGACCGCCACCATGGAGGCGTCGGCCTCACGCAGAAAGCGCATGGCGCGGCCGTAGTCGCGGGTGCAGATGATTTCGGTGTGGTTGGAGCCGTAGCGGGCGATGTGGTCCAGGGCCGCGTCCAGATCGTCCACCACGCGCACGGCCAGGACCAGGGCGTGGAATTCCTGCCCGAGATCTTCGGGCCGCTGGGGCACGGCGTTGGGACCGAGCAGGGGCAGGGAAGCCGGACAGGCGCGGAATTCCACCCCGGCCTCGCCCAGTTTCGCGGCCGCCAGCGGCAGAAAGCGCGCCGCCGCGTCCCGGTGCACCAGCAGGCATTCCAGGGCGTTGCACACGCCGGGCCGCTGGACCTTGGCGTTGAAGACGATGTCCAGGGCCTGATCCAGATCCGCGTCCGCGTCGATGAAGGCGTGGCAGACGCCTTTGAAGTGCTTGAGCACCGGCATGGTGGCCGCTTCGGTGACGGCGCGCACCAGGCCCTCGCCGCCGCGCGGGATGATCACGTCAATATACTGGTCCAGCTTGCACAGCGCGGTCACCGCCGCGTGGTCCGTAATCCCCACCAGTTGCGCGGCCTGTGGGGGCAGGCCCGCGTCGGCCAGGGCCTCTTGCAGCAGACCGGCCAGGGCCGTGTTGGAATGCAGGGCCTCGCTGCCGCCGCGCAGAATCACCGCGTTGCCCGCCTTGATGCAGAGGATGGCCGCGTCAATGGTCACATTGGGCCTGGCCTCGTAAATCATGGCGATGACCCCGAGCGGAACGCGCATACGGCCCACCAGCAGGCCGTTGGGCCGCTGCCACTGGCTCTCCGTGGCGCCCACGGGATCGGGCAGCCGGGCCACGTGCAGGCAGGCGGCGCGCATTTCGGCCATGACGGCCGGGGTCAGGGTCAGGCGGTCCAGGCGCGGGGCGTCCAGCCCGGCGGCGCGGGCCGCATCCAGATCCTTGCGGTTGGCGGCCAGAACGTCCTCTTCACGCGCGGCCAGCAGATCGGCCAGCCCGGTCAGGGCTCGCGTCTTGGCCTCGGCGGTGGTCCGGCTCATGGCCCGCGCCGCGTCACGGGCCCGCGCCGCCAGGCGTTCCATTTCTTCCGCTGGGGTCATGGCTGCTCCTTTGCGCCGCCGCGAGCGGCGGGGATATTTATTTTGACAGGGGGACGGGCTTTGGCCTATGTAAATAATCCCGTCAGGAACAGCCGGCCCGCGCCGCGGGCTTCCGGCTTTGGGCAGTTCTGTCTCCCTAAGGAGTTTTTGATACATGAATCCGCAAAAGAATCAAGGCGAGGAAGCTTCCCCCCTGTTCCGTGACCTGCAGGCCGAAGTCGCTTCCGAAAGTGCTCCGCTTCTTCAGTTCATGCTGCGTCATGCGGGCCTTATCGCCGGCGTGGTGATCATTTTTCTGCTGGTCCTGGCCGGTACGGGCCTCTGGCACTGGTACAGCGGCGGCAAGAATGACGAGGCCCGGCAGGAACTGGCGCGCATCGGCCTGACCATGCAGGGGCCGGAGCGCGTCAAGGCGCTGGCCGCGCTGGCCGACAAGGCGCCGTCCGACGTGCGTCTTTCCGTGTTGCTGGCCCTGGCCCAAAGCGCCCTGCAGAGCGGAGACGACGCTGCCGCCGCCGACGCTTACGCCAAAGTCGCCAAACTGGACGCCGACGGCGCGCTGGGCCTGACCGCCGCCTTGGGCGAGGCCGGAAGTCTGCTCAAGGCGGGCAAAAACGCCGAGGCCCTGACTCTCTTGCAGGGCCTGGAGCCGCGCCTGCCGGTTGAGAACCGTTCCGTCCAGTTCCGCCAGATGCTGGCCGAAGCCGCCGTCAAGGCGGGGCAGAAGGATCTGGCGGCCAGGACCTATCAGGCGCTGGCGCAGGAAGTGAAAGGCCTTGACGGAGACTATTACCGTGTCCGGGCCGAGGCGCTGGCTCCCGCCGGGGGCGCGCAGGACAACGCGGCGTCCGGAAAACCGGCGCAGGATACGGCGGCGCAAAAGTAGCACAACGTAACGCTGCGGCGCAAAACGCCGCAGCGTTTTGTCAGGCCGGACGTGTCCGGCGTTTGCCGGACCGGACGCCCGGCTTGGTTTTATTCATATGCGGCCCGCGCGGTGCGCGCCGGGTCTGGAGGAAGTATGAGCAACGATCCGCTGTTGCGCGGCGCCCGCGGGGAGCGCCACCTGTTATTGGGTAATGAAGCCATCGTGCGCGGCGCTCTGGAAGCGGGCGTGCATATGGTTTCCTGTTATCCGGGCACGCCGTCCTCGGAAGTGGCTGATACCTTCCTCCGCCTGGGCGGGGAGGGCCGCTACCGGCTGGAATACTCCATCAACGAGAAGGTGGCCATGGAAGTGGCCGCCGGCGGGGCTCTGGGCGGGGCCATGAGCCTGGTTGCCATGAAGCATGTGGGGCTCAACGTGGCCGCCGACCCCCTGTTCACCTCGGTGTACATCGGTCTGCCCGGCGGTCTGGTGGTGCTCACCGCCGACGACCCCGGCTGCCATTCCAGCCAGAACGAGCAGGACAACCGCCATTACGCCCGTTTCGCTTCCCTGCCCTGTTTCGAGCCCGTTTCGGCGCAGGAAGCCAAGGAAATGACCCGCGAAGCCTTCCGTCTGGCCCGCGAGCTGCAGCAGCCGGTCATGCTGCGCACCACCACCCGCGTGAGCCACATGCGCGGCCCGGTGGATTTTGACGATCTGCCCGCGCCCCAGCCCAAGGTGGAGTTCAAGCGCGACCCCGGCCGTTTCGTGCCGGTGCCCGCCGTGGCCCTCCGCCGTCATGCGGCTCTGGACGCCAATATGGAAAAGGCCCGCCAGATCGCCGAGGGCAGCCGCTTCAACGTGGAGCGCGAGCCCTCCGGCGGCCAGACCCGTCTGGGCGTCATCGCCAGCGGCGTGGCCCGCAACTATCTGGCCGACGCCCTGGCCAGCGGCGGCTGGGAAGACCGTGTGCGCGTGCTGGAGCTGGGCATGACCTGGCCGCTGCCCAACGACCTGATCGGCGCGTTTCTTCAGAAATGCGACCGCGTGCTGGTGCTGGAGGAAGGCGCGGATCTGCTGGAGCAGAGCGTGCGCGCCCTGGCCCAGCTACGCGGCCTGAACGTGCGCATTGAGGGCAAGGACGAAACGCTCAGCGGCCGGGGCGAATACTCCACCACCCTGGTGCTGCGCCGCCTGGCCGCCTGGCTGGATTGTCCCTGCCCGGCCAAGTCCGCGCGGCCCGTGGAAACGGATCTGCCGGGCCGCCCGCCGAACCTTTGCCCCGGCTGTTCGCACCGTGCCGTATACTACGCCGTGCGTCAGGTCTTCGGGGACGACGCCGTCTATTCCAGCGACATCGGCTGCTACACTCTGGGCCTGCTGCCGCCCCTGCGCACCGCGGACTTCCTGGTCTGCATGGGCTCGTCCGTTTCGGCGGGCAGCGGTTTCGCGCGGGCTTCGGGCAAGCCGGTGGTGGGCTTTATCGGCGACTCCACCTTTTTCCATTCCGGCATGACCGGCCTGGCCAACGCGGTCTTCAACCACCACGACCTGCTCCTTGTGATCCTGGACAACGGCACCACGGCCATGACCGGCCATCAGCCCAATCCCGGCATGCTGCAGGAAATGCTGGGCGACATGAGCGCGCACATGGATATGGAAGCCGTGGTGCGCGGCCTGGGCGTGACCGAGTGCGCCAAGGTGCGGGCCTTCAACCTTAAGGCCGTGACCAAGGCCCTGGAAGAAATGAAAGGCAAACCCGGCGTGCGGGTGCTCATCGCCGAGGAGCCGTGCGTGCTCTACGCCCGCCGCCGCCTCAAAAAAGCCCAGCCGCAGGTGGCCGAAGTGGCGCAGCAGGGCGCGGAAGCCCTGCGCTGTCTGGAACAGCTGGCCTGTCCGGCCTTTTACCGCCAGGGCGATAACCTGGCCGTGGATGAAACCCTGTGTTCCGGCTGCATGGTCTGCCTGCAGATCGCTCCCACGGCCTTTAAAGCCAAAAAGCGCTGAGTGGTGAAAGTATGAAAGCACACGACAAACAAAAACGGATGCGGATTTATTTCACCGGCGTGGGCGGACAGGGAACCCTGACCGCCACCACCCTGCTGGCGCGTACGGCCCTTCAGGCCGGTCTGGACGTGGTGGCCGGAGAAGTGCACGGCATGGCCCAGCGCGGCGGCGTGGTGGAATCCGTGCTGCTGCTGGGCGGCTGGCGCTCGCCCAAGCTTGATTTCGGCGAAGCCGACCTGCTGCTGGGCTTCGAGCCTCTGGAAACCCTGCGCGGCCTGTCCTATCTGCGGCCCGGCGGCGCGGTTTTTTCCAGCAGCGATCCCCTGCCGCCGGTGAGCGTCTCTCTGGGGCAGGCCAGTTATCCGGATATGGCCCATATCAAGGAACAGACCCGGCTGGTGGCCGGGCAGTGCCGCTTCATCCCCTGCCGCGAGCTGGGGCTTCAGGCCGGTTCGGCCCAGAGCGGCAATACCGTGCTGCTGAGCGCGGTCTGCGCCTCGGGCGTATTGCCTTTCGGCGTGGACGCCCTGGAAGCGGCCATCAAAAAATATCTGCCCGCCAAGTTGCAGGAATCCAATCTCAAGGCCTTGGAACTGGGCAAGAAGGTAGTGGCGTAACACCGGCGACTTCATAACGGTCAATTCCGAAAACAGACAGCCCGCCGTGGGAAAACCTACGGCGGGCTGTTTGCGTTCTGTGCCGGAACCGGAGCTGATCACATGCCCAGTTGGGCCAGCATGTCGTCAATGGCGCCCTGGGAGACGCCATCCTTGCCCGGTCCCTTGAGTTCGGAGGAAACCTTGCGGTTCTGGCGGAAATCCTCCACGGCCTTGCGCGCTTCGTCCTGAAGGGCCTGCGCGTCCTTGGCCGGGTCTTTTTCCGCGCCCTCCATGATCAGGCCCGAGGAGACATAGAGTTCCACCACGCTGCTTTCGATTTTGTTCAGGGCCGCGACCACCCGTTTGATCCGCTGGCCTGTGATGTCCTGAAAGCTCAGGGTGGTCAGCAGGCTGGTGAGATCGTCGCCCAACTGGTTGTTGATTTCGGACAGGCGGAGCTTCTGGCTTTCCGTGGCCGCGCCTTCACGCACGGCGGCCAGCAGTTCCGCGCTTTCGGCCTGGAGATCCAGGTGTTTTTCCACTATTTCCATGATGCTCATGGTGGCCGTTTCCGTGGCCTTGAGCACTTCGCCCAACTGATCCGAGGCCTCGTGGAACAGGGCGTCCGTGTCGGGCACGGGCGTGACCTGATCGCTGGAGGCCGTGGAAATCTGCTGATAAATATCCTTCAGCCCCTGACGCATCTCCGTGCTCAGTTGCTTGTATACGGCCGGCTCGTCGTGCTGCTCCGCCATCCCGTTCCCCTTTTCCGGTTTTGATGCCCTGACATTGTTCTGCTGCCACATTGCACAGGTGAAATCGTCCTCACTTGTTGGTCTTCAGAAAGCTCTTGGCCCGCGCGGCTTCCGGCGAGTTGGGGAACTTTTTGATCAGTTCCTGCATCCGGGCTTTGGCCGCAGCGCCCTGATTCAGCTTGCTGAAGCTGATGCCCTGCTTCAGATACGCACCGGGCGCGCGCGAGGACTTGGGATATTTTTTGATCACCGTGTCGTAGGCCAGGGCCGCATCCGCAAACTGGTTGCGCTGGAAGTAGCATTCCGCCAGATAGTACTGGGCTTCCGGGGCCAGGTTGTGGTCCTTGTAGTTTTTCAGAAAGTCCGTGAAGGAGCGCTGGGCCTCCTCATACTTGCGGGCGTTGTAGGCATTGACGCCGGCGTCGAAGAGCGCCAGGGAAATGTCTTTTTGCGGGGCCTGCACCACGGGCTGCGGCGAAGGCTGGCCCCAGGTGCTGGCGGCGGGAGCCTGGGCCGGCTGGGTCTGCCCGGCCGCGCCGTTCTGATAGGGCTGGGTGCCTTCGGGCACGGCGGCCGCGTAGCCGGGGCTGCCCGCGGGCATGCCGCCCTGGGCGGGCTGGCCGTAGCCGGCGTCCCCGGACATGCCGGACATGGGAACAGCCTGGGGCGCGGCCATGGGAGCCGAGGCCGGTGCGGCGGGCAGCGGGTCGCCCAGATTGAGATTCAGGGCCATGCTGGTTTCCACCTGGCGCAAGGCCGCGTCATGCCTGTTGACGCGTTCCACCAGGGCGCGCGCGCCGCCCACGTTCTGCAGATCGTCCATCTGGCCCTTGAGGATGTTCAGCTCCTGCCGCATGGCCTGAAGCTGATTCCAGGCGTCGGCCTGGGCGGGCTGCAATTGTTTGAGCTGCATGTCGTGCTGCTGCACCTGCTGCTCCAGGTTCAGGGTGCCGCTGCCGCCGGAGCCGCTCTGCACGCAGGCGCCCAGCAGCAGAACGGCGCAAGCCAGGAGCGGAAGATGGGAAGAACGGAATTTGTTCATACGAGCCTCGTTTCAGCGTTGAATTTTTCCCCGGGCCTTGGTGCGGCCCGTAAAGATATAAATGATGCCACCCAGTACCGGCAGAAAGACCACCAGCACCAGCCAGAGCGCCCGTTGCTGGGGCGTTTCGAATTCATGATCCCAGATGTGCCAGATGCTCCAGAAGCTGGGAAGCATGGGAATCAATGCCGCCAACGGATGCCACCAGGCAAAGGTCATGCCTTTTCTCCCTTGCCGGACGTTCCGCGCCGGGGCGCGCCGCCCCGCGCGTCTTCCGGCGGTTTGCGCCAGATCACCAGGCAGGCCAGAAAAGCGCCGATGCAGATGGCCGTATCCGCCACGTTGAAGGCGGGCCAGTGCCAGTCGCCCCAGTAAAAATCCAGAAAATCCACCACGGCCCGGAAGCGCAGGCGGTCCATCAGATTGCCCAGAGCGCCGCCCAGCACCAGCCCCAGACCGGCGAACAGCCAGGGCTCATGGCGCGAGCCGCGCACCAGGACAATGATGGCCCAGGCGGCCACGGCTGTGGCCGCCAGAAAGAGCCAGAACTGCCATTCGATGTCCGAGCGGTTCAGAAAGCCGAAGGCCGCCCCCCGGTTGCGGATGTTGATCAGGTCGAAAAAACCGGGGATCACCACCACAGGCCGGTGCTCGGGAATGGCGGACATGACCCACCATTTGCTGAGCTGGTCCAGCACAAAGGCCAGCGCGGCCATGCCGCCCAGAATCCGGTAACGCCGTCTCATTCGGCTGCGCGTCCTTTGGCGTCCTCAAGGGGCAGGTTCTTGAGCACCGCCGCGCAGCGCGGGCAGAGCGTGGGATGGGCCGGGTCCGCGCCCAGCTCCGTGCTGTAGATCCAGCAGCGTTCGCATTTCTCGCCGCGGGCCTTTTCCACGCTGATGGCCAGGCCGGAAACCTCGCTGTCGCTGTAGGCGTCCTGCGGGGCGTCGGCCAGGGGGGCCAGTTCCAATTGCGAGACGATGCAGACCGCGCGCAGGTCGGTGCGCAGACTTTCCAGGCGCTCGCGCAGTTCGTCGGCCAGGTGGAGCGTGACCCGCGTATCCAGGGAATGGCCCACCACGCCGTCCCGGCGCAGGGGTTCAATGGCTCTGGTCACCGCGCCGCGCACGGCCAGCAGCACGTTCCAGTCGTCGCGCCGGCCGTCGGGCAGCAGAAATTCCTCGCCGGACACGGCCTGCAGGGCGAAGACTGTGGGCTCCGGGCCGCGCAGGTCCGCGGGCAGATGACCGAAGATTTCCTCGGCCGTAAAGGAGAGCACCGGGGCCATGTCGCGCAGCAGCAGACACAGAATGTGCCAGAGGGCCGTCTGGGCCGAGCGGCGTTCCGGGCTGTCCGGGCCGGAAGCGTAAAGGCGGTCCTTGAGAATGTCCAGATAGACCGAGGAAAGGTCCGTGACGCAGTAATTGTGCAGGCTGTGGTAGACCTTGTGGAATTCGAAGTCCGTGTAGGCCTGCTGCACGCGCTCGTGCACGCGCGCGGCCACGTCCAGGGCGAAGCGGTCCAGGGGCAGCAACTGTTCCGTGGGCAGCAGGTCGGCCCTGGTCAGGCCGTCGATATTGCCCAGAATAAAGCGGCAGGTGTTGCGGATGCGGCGGTAGGCGTCCACCAGGCGGCTGAGGATCTGGTCCGAAATGCGGATGTCCTCGCGGTATTCCACGGAGGAAACCCAGAGGCGCACGATTTCGGCCCCGAATTTGTCGATCAGTTCCTGCGGGGCGATGACGTTGCCGATGGATTTGGACATCTTGCGGCCTTCGCCGTCCACCACGTAGCCGTGGGTCAGCACCGAGCGGTAGGGAGGCCGCCCGCGCGTGCCCTCGGACACCAGCAGGGAACTGTGGAACCAGCCGCGATGCTGGTCCGAGCCTTCCAGATAAAGGTCCGCCGGGTAGGAGAGTTCGGGCCGCGCTTCCAGCACCGCCGCGAAACTGGTGCCGGAGTCGAACCAGACGTCCAGAATGTCGCTTTCCTTTTTCCAGTGGTTGCCGCCGCAGTGCGGGCACTTCAGGCCGTCGGGCACGATCTCGTCCAGATCCGCCTCATACCAGTAGTCGCAACCCGTGGGATGCTTGGCGAAGCGGTCGCAGATCTCGCGCATCCAGACGGGATCGTTCCAGGCCTCGCCGCAGTCTTCGCAGCGCAGGGCCAGGATGGGCACGCCCCACTGGCGCTGGCGCGAAATGCACCAGTCCGGCCGGGATTCGATCATGTTGTAAATGCGGTCCCGGCCCCAGGCCGGAATCCACTCCACGTCCTTGTCGATGCTTTCCAGGGCCCGCGCGCGCAGGTCGTTTTTCTCCATGCTGATGAACCACTGGGTGGTGGCCCGGAAGATCACCGGATTTTTGCAGCGCCAGCAGTGCGGATAGGAGTGCCGGATCTTGCCTTCCTGAAGCAGCGCGCCCTTTTCCTTGAGCTTTTCAATGACCCTGGGATTGGCTTCCGTGACCGTGAGCCCGGCGAAGAACTCCACTGTGGGCAGAAAGCGGCCCGCGTCGTCCAGGGGCGAGTAGATGTCCAGGCCGTACTTGAGGCCCACTTCGTAGTCCTCGCGGCCGTGTCCCGGCGCGGTGTGCACACAGCCGGTGCCCGTGTCCAGGGTCACATGCAGGCCCAGGGTCAGGGGCGACTGACGGTCATAGAAGGGGTGGCGGGCCGTCAGGCCTTCAAGCTGCGCGCCCGTGGCCCGGCCCAGAATTTTGGGCTCGTTCCAGCCGAACAGGGCGGCGCAGGGCGCGAGGCGCTCCTCGGCCAGCAGGTATTGCGCGCCGTCGGCTTCCACCAGCAGATACGTGAATTCCGGGTGCAGGCAGACGGCCATATTGTCCGGCAGGGTCCAGGGCGTGGTGGTCCAGATGGCCACGTAGGCGCGGGAAGGATCGGCCTGCGGGAAAATTTTGCTCAGGCCCGCGTCGGGCAGGGGAAAGCGCACGTAAATGGAGGGCGAGGTATGGTCGTAATATTCCACCTCGGCCTCGGCCAGAGCCGTGTGGCAGGAACAGCACCAGTAAATGGGCTTTTTGGCGCGGATGACGTTGCCTTTTTCCACAAAGTCGGCCAGCTCGCGCGCCGTGGTGGCCTCATAGGCGGGCTTCATGCTCATATAGGGATCGTCCCAGTCGCCGAGCACGCCCAGGCGCTTGAATTCCTTGCGCTGGACGTCGATCCACTTGGCCGCATAGTCGCGGCAGAGCTTGCGCACCACATGGGCGGGCAGTTCTTTTTTCTTTTCCTTGAGTTCCTGCTCCACCTTGTGCTCAATGGGCAGGCCGTGGCAGTCCCAGCCGGGCACATAGCGCGCGGCAAAGCCCTGCATGTTGCGCGATTTGACCACAATATCCTTGAGAATCTTGTTCAGCGCCGTGCCCATGTGAATATGCCCGTTGGCGTAGGGCGGGCCGTCGTGCAGCACATAGGAGCCCCGGCTGCCCGAGGCGTCGACCATGGCTTCGCGGGCGTGGATCTGATCCCATTTCTTGAGCGTTTCCGGCTCGCGCTGGGCCAGATTGGCCTTCATGGGAAAGGCGGTTTGCGGAAGATTCAGGGTTTTCTTGTAGTCACTCATGCTGGCTCCCAGCGGCTGTGTGCGGCCCGTGGGCCGGAAGTGGTGCGGGCGAAAAAATCGATCCAGTGTGGGCAAAGAACGGTGTAAAGTCAAGAAGGCCGCAGCTGTGCGGCCTTCCTGAAGACATATTTCGTCTGCATTGCGTCACTACGGAACATATAACGACACATCGTCAGAACGGGGCAGGCGTGCCCTCCATGGCCTCGGCCAGCTCGCGCAGGGCCGCGAGGCTGTCCTGCGCCTCCTGGGGCGACAAGGTGTGCAGGGCGAACCCGGCATGGACAATGACATAATCGCCGATCTGCGGCGGTTCGGGCAAAAGCATCATGGACGCGGTCAGAAAGGTCTGGCTTTCGCCCACGCGCACGCGGGCCATGCCTTCTTCCTGAAGTTCCACGATCTGGGCGGGAATGGCTAGACACATGCTGGAAACCTCACTGCACTGAAGGTAAGCATTCAGGGCTGAACGGCAAGGCGCGCTGACGCGTTGCCGGGAATCTTGCGGCTTGGAGAGGAATTGAGCATAGCAGGGCCGGCGCCGTGAGGCAAGGACGGAACGTGGCCGGGGCGGAAGCCTCTTGCTTCATCTTTTGCCGGTCTCTTATTTGTCGGGTTATCCGACAAAACCGGCCTTTTCGACGCTGGCAAGAAGAATCTTGTTTTTTAGAGCGTTTTAACTTTGAAACGCTCTAACGAGGCTGCGCAGCAGCCTCGCGCCACGAAGCCGTAAGCGCAATTTATTTACGCTGTTAAGCGGTGAAGTGGGCGTGTCTTTAAACTTTGAAATGTACACCATTTCAAAGTTAATCTGCTCTAGGACGCTCCCGACACCAGCCGTCCGTCTGCGCGTCGCTCCGGCGGAGCAAAGGAGGCTTTGCCCTTTTTGTTCGCTCGCCGGGCTATCAGGTCAATCAGTACGATTTTTTGAGAACTGTCCGCCTTGATTGAATGAAAAACGCCGATGTTACAACATAGCCACAATGGTACAGGAAAACGGGAGCAAAGGCGCGTTACGCGCAAAAAGGAAGCCCCTGGCGGGGGTTTTCTTGATACAAAAAAGGCGGAGCCTTGCGGCCCCGCCTTTGTCTTTCGCCCTAATGCTTGGGACTGTTGTTGCCCTTTTTCTTGTCCGGGAAGAGCACGAAGTTCCAGTACAGCACATAGAGGGGCAGCACTATGAACATCATAACGTACGCCCAGCTCTTGGTGAACAGGAAGTAATCATAAAAGGTATGGAATTCCATAGTCTTCTCCTTGTGCCTAGTGGGCATCCTTGAAATCGGGATGTTCGTAGAGCACGGGCATGTGGTAGACGATGAAGCGGTACACGGTCACGATCATGGTCACCACAAAGATGGAGATGCAGATCTCCCAGATGCTCGGGAAGTACCGTTCCGCGGAGGGCAAATTGTAGTTGAAGGCGATCATGGAGACATTGAAGCGGTTGAGCACAATGCCGAGGACCGTGTTGGCCGAGGCGAAGCGGCAGAGGCTGATGTTGCCGTCGCGCGCGCCCTTGGCGTAGAGCAGGGCGGGCATCAGCACGAAGAAGAGCATCTCCACCAGCCACCAGGCCCCGTACCCCGTGAAGAGATAGGGGATGTTGGCCTGCACCAGCATGTCAATGAGCTTGAGCATGAAGTAGGCGAAGAGGATGAAGGACGCGGCCCGCGAGAAGCTCAGCACCACGCCGTCGGCTTCGCGCAGGTGGGTGGCGTCCATGTACTGGTGCACGCCCTTGTGCGCGAACATGCCTTCGAAGATGACCATGGAAGCGCCGGCCGCCATGGAGCTGACAAAGAAGAACATGGGCATGAAGGGCGAGTACCAGAGCGGATGCAGTTTTTCCGGCGCGATGAGGTAGAGCGAACCCAGCGAGGACTGGTGCAGGGTGGAGAGGGTCACGCCGAAGATGGTCAGCAGGATGGTGCAGCGGATGACCAGCTTGCGCCACTTGAGCAGCCAGGGGAACTTCTGGGCCAGCCATTCCATGGGCGCCACGGAGAACTCGATGAAGAGCACCGTGACGTAGGTGGCCACGCACAGGCCCACTTCAAAGAGCACGGAAGTGGTGCCGGGGAAGAAGAACATGTAGGGCAGGCGCAGCGGATGGCCCAGGTCATAGAGCAGGGCCACCACCACGAAGCCGTAGCCCAGAAAGGCCGTGGTCACGGCCGGGCGCACCGCCGAGTGGAAGTGCTTCATGCCCATGACGTAGCAGGCCACGGTGGTGAAGTAGCCGCCGGCGGCCAGGCACACGCCGCAGAGCAGGTCAAAGCCGATCCACAGGCCCCAGGGCTGGTTGTCGTCCAGGTTGGTCACCGAGCCGATGCCCTGGGTGAAGCGGATGATGGTGATGATCAGGCCCACAGTCAGGATGATCCACGTCAGGATATTGCCCGGGGTCCGCCGCAACAGCGGATCGAGATTGAACAATTTGTCCTTGGTGGGAATGACGATGCCGTGGTTTTCCATCTACTTATCCTCCCCGTGCTTGGAGCACGCCGCCTCGGCTTCCCTGGCTTTCAGGGCCTCGGTCATGGCCCGGCGGGCCCGTTCGGCCGCGCCTTCGCCTTCGGTTTCCTCAATCTTGCGCACGGCGGCGTCCACGGCGGCTGCCACGTCGTCCTTGGCCTCTCTGGCCATCTTTTCCTGTTCCAGCTGGCTCATGGCCTCGCGGCGCTTGGTCATGGCGTAGGCCCCGCCGAAGAGCACGGGCCAGAAGGCCACGATCATGGGCACCGCGCCCAGAGCGCCGTAGGTCAGTTCGCCCATGGGCCGGTTGCCCAGATGGGTGTCCAGGCCGAGCTGCTTCAGGTCCGGGCCGGCCAGCGCCGGGTCGTCCGGCGGCACGGCCGCGCCTTCGGCGGCCGGAGCCAGCACCATCCAGGCGGTGCCGCCGGCGTCGAATTCGCCGTAGATGTAGTTGACGTATTTGCCGGGATTGTCCGCGATGCGGGCGCGGGCCACCTTGATCAGGTCGCTGCGGCGGCCGAAGGTCAGCGCGTCCACGGGACAGGCCTCCACGCAGCCGGGCAGTTTGCCTTCCTTGAGGCGGGGCTCGCAGAAGGTGCATTTCTGCACCAGGGGGTCAAAAGCCTCGTCGTACTGGAAGCCCGGCACGTAGAAGGGACAGGCCACCATGCAGTAGCGGCAGCCCACGCACTGTGAGCCGTCATAGGTCACGCTGCCGTCCGGCTGCTTCTGGAAGCACTTGGCGAAGCAGGCCGAGGCGCAGGCCGGGTCGTTGCAGTGGAAGCACTGCAGTTTGCGGAAGACCGGCTTGCCGTTCATTTCGTATTTGTTGACCACGGTCCATTCATAGGCCGAGGTGCGGCGGCGGGTGGCGGTGACCGACAGGTCGCTGAACGGCTTGGACGGCTTGCGCAGGTGGTTCACCTTGTTGCAGGCCTCTTCGCAACGGCGGCAGCCGATGCAGCGGGTGGTGTCGTGCAGCACCCCGTAGCTGTCGTCATAGTAGGGGAAGGTATGCACGCTGGCTTCGGCCACCTTCGCCGTGCCCAATGCCGAAACCACGCCCGCGCTGCCCAGAATGGTCAGGAATTTTCTGCGATTCATATGCGTTTCTCCGTACTAGTCGGCGCGCTGCGGGGCGCGTTGCTTATGGCATGTGGTGCAGTCGGTGTTCTTCGGACGGCCCACCTTCATGGCCTTGTGGCAACCCATGCACTGCAGATGATAGGCGGCCTTGAGCGTCGGGCGGGTCGGATTCTTGGGATCGATATTCGTGGTGTGGCAGCTGCCGCACTTGGGCGGCGTGGCCGACAGGGGGCTGTTGTGGTGGCAGGCGGCGCAGAGCGTCTCCGGCTTGGTATGGAAAGCCTGGGCCAGCTTGTCGTCCTTGATGCGTTCCATGAGCGAACTCACATGGCGACGGTGGGTGAAGACGCTGGGCTCGTACTGCTTGGCCAGGGCGTCGATGACCACCTTGTAGGGCGCCTGCATGGGAGTGAGGTAGTCCACGGGCTTTTCGGCCAGCACGGTTTCGGCGGCCAGAGCCTCGTTCTGCGCTTCGGGCAGCTTTCCGGCGATGCCCTGCTGCATCTGCTGCGCGGTCATGGACGGCGCCCCCGTGTGGCAGACGGCGCACCAGGCGGCGTTGCGCGCGGGTTTGACCAGCACATGACAGCCCGCGCACTGGCGCTGCTTGAGCTGCTGCTCGTGACAGCTCACACAGCTCTGGGGCGTGTTGCCCTTGGCGCGCTTGGCGATATCGGTGGCGTGCATGGCCCGCTCAAGGGTGATGAAGTTGCCCTCGGCCTTGCCCTCCACCGTATGACAGGTGGTACAGGCCACAGGATCGCCCGTGTGGTGACAGGACTCGCAGTTTTCGACTTTTTTCTCATGGACGAGGTGGTTGAAGACCACGGGTTTCATGCCGGCGCCCTTGGGATTGGGCTTTTCGCCGACAGGAAAGATAACCATGGCCGACGGCGCGCCGCTGTCCGTGGGTTCCAGGGAAGCCGCGGCCGCAGACCCCGCCCCCCAGGCCGTCAGACACGCCGCGCCGGCCAGGGTCATCGCCGCCAGCAGAAGCAGTGTTGTGCCATTCCTCATGTGCTTGTCCTTTTGCATACAGACAGTACCCCAAAATACCCCGCCCGCGGCACCACGCCACGGGCTGTCTTCCGGTCCCGGAAGGGCCGGACAGGTCGATATCAGGTTTACGGTAGCCCAGCGCGGGGGTTACGTCAAGGAGGGGAACGCATTGGGCAGGCTTCTCGGGCCGGTGAGGCAAGGCTTTGGGAAAATTTTCGCAAAAAATGTGCTTTTCCGGCAGGCGGCAGCGGGCAGCGGAGCGGGCGCATCCCGTTGCGGCTTTTGCTGATTTTTTCTTTGCCGGGATTATCAGTCAGAACAGCTTTGCCGGCGTCATCTGACGTTTTCTGTCCGCTCCCCGGACGCAGATAAGGATTTTTATACGCGCCCGCCCCGGATCGGGCCGGGAGGCGTCTTGACAGCGCATCCGGCTTGCCCTAGTATTCACAATAAGTGAATCATTTTGCTTTAAAAATAACAAAAGCCCTATGGCCCGCTGCGCCGCGAGCCGGATTCCGCAACCGTTCCGGCCTGTCCGGCAGGCCTCTCCCGAGTGATCCAGGCGTCCTTCACGGGGACGAGTCCCCATAAACGGCAGTGACCGTCTACAAGGAGAGTGTGTGATGAAGCTCTTGCAAACCATGGCCTGCATGCTGGCGCTGTGCGCCCTGACCCTGTGCGGATCCGTCCTTCCGGCCGCAGCCGCGGCCAAGGAGGTGAAGCTGCTTTTCCCCGAGCCTTACAGTTCCGCCTCCTCCTATGCCGAAGGGCAGGCTGTGGGCGTGTATTACGGCGCGCTTGACTTCAACATGCAGAATCACCCCGCCCTGCGGGGCAAATACAAGATGCGCTGGGTGGGCGACGTGGTGAAGTCGCCGGCCGACGCCATCAACGCCGTGGCCACGGGCGCGGGGCAGTTCACCTATACATTGCCCCAGTTCATCGAGCAGTTCGATTCGGACTGGCGGGTGATCACGGCTCCGGGCGTATTCAAGGATATGGCCCATTTTCTGCGGGCCATGAATACTCCGGCCTGGCGGGCCAAGCAGGAAAAACTGGCCGAGACCAAGGGCTTCAGGATTCTCAAGTGGACCAACGCCATCGGCCATTTCTGGATCTGGACCAAGAACGGCCCGGCGGACTCGCTGGCGGCCATGAAGAATCAGAAAATCCGCTATTCCGGCCAGCAGTCCTACGCCAACGCCTTCAAGGCCCTGGGGCTGGTGGGCGTGGCCCTGCCGTATACCGAGGTCGTTTCCGCACTGCAGACCAATATGATCGAAGGCCTGACCAACGATATCTTCGGCTATACCTATTTTGATCTGCCCCGCCAGACCAAGTACATGCTGCCCGTGCCCCTGGGCTTCTGCCCGCAGGCGCTGGTGGTGAACCGCCAATGGTGGGACGCCCTGCCCGAGAATGAGCGCAAGGCCATGGAATTCGTCATCGCCGCCACGGACGTGCACCAGTACTTTGAGGATGAGGAGCAACGCATTCTCAAGTGGTGGGATGAAAACCCGGATACCGTTCTGGTCAAGATGACCCCCGAGGCCCGCGCCGAATGGGAGGCCGCCCTGCGGCAGGCCACCGACGAATTCGTGAAGGGCGTGGACCCCGCCCTGATGGAGGCCATCAGGAATACCGCCGGATAACCTTCTTCCGGCCCTGCGCGGCGGCATGACCGCGCCGTCCGCGCAGGGGCCGTCCGCCGTTCACGGCGGAAAGGGGAAGACCATGTCGCAACGCCGCGCACATGTCGGAGCCAGGCTCAAGCGCCGCTGGCTCGAATTCTGGGGACTGGTTTTCTTTGCGGGCATCTGCATCAATTTCGCGGAAATCATCTGCCGCACGCTGTTCCATTTTTCCATTGATCTCATGTACGACCTGCCCGTCTGGCTGACCATCTGGGCCGTCATGATGGTGGCCGGTCCCATTCTGCCCGACGGCGACCATGTTTCGGTGGATATGCTCCGCAACGCCCTGCCGAGGCCCGCGCGCAAGGTCTGCGACGTCATCAGCGGCCTTGCCACTGTCGTTTTCGGCGTGGTCATCAGTTGGAGCGGCTTCATTTTCATCTCCCAATGCCTTGAATTCAATATGAACATTATCCGTTGCGTGTCCGTGCCGCGCTGGCTGGTGGAAAGCTGCGTGGGCCTGGGCATGGCCATGTTCACCGTGTTCGCCGTCTACCGGCTCTGGGGCGTGGTCCGCGACAAGCACGCGCCGGAAGCGGCGGAACCGGAGGAATAAAACCCGAAATCCCCGCCCGCTGTATGCTTCAACCCAGGAGAACGGCATGGATTCTTTCGTCTACTTCGCCCTGCTGACCATTGTCATTCTTTTCCTCTTGGGAACTCCGCTGTGCGTGACGTTCAGCATCGGTTCCATAGCCATCATGATCCACGTCATGGATTTTCCGGTGGGCAATATTTCCCAGATTTTCTTCACCACCATCAGCGGCTACCCCATGCTGGCCATGCCCTTTTTCATTTTCGCGGGCAATCTGATTCTTTCCAGCGGCGGCATGGGACACTTGCGGGACTGCATCAACCGGCTGGTGGGCCACCTGCCCGGCGGCATGGCCGTGGCCATCTGCATTTTCGCCGCTTTTCTGGGGTCCATCTCCGGCTCGGCCACAGCCTGTCTGGCCATCATCGGCACCATTTTCGTGCCCATGATGGCGGCCTCGGGCTATCCGCGGGCCTTCGCCTCGGGCCTGGCCGTGACCTCCGCCGGGCTGGGGGCCGTGATCCCGCCCAGCGTGTTCATGATCATCTTCGGGGCCAGCAACCGCATTTCCATCGCCGATCTGTTCGCGGCCGGGGTCGGGCCCGGCCTGCTGGCCGCCGCCCTGATGTGCCTGCTCACCGTCTATCTGTCCATCAGGCGGGGCTACAGCGGCGGCGCAAAGGCCAGTCTGGCGTTGCGCCTGGAGGCCTTCCGCAAGGCCTTTCCCATCCTGCTCATGCCGCTCATCGTGCTCGGGGGCATCTACTCCGGCGTGTTCAGCCCCACCCAGGCGGCGGCCGTGGCCTGCGTCTATTCGCTGGCCCTGGGCGTGCTCATCTACAAGGGCATCACCTGGAAGGTCTTCATGGACGCCCTGGTGGAAACCGTGCGCCTGAGCAGCATGATCTACTTTCTGGTCATCGGCGGCGAGCTTTTCGGCCGGGTGCTCGGCTATGTGGGGCTGCCGCAGATGATCAGCCAGTGGGTCATCGACCTGCAGCTCGGGCCCACCGCCTTTCTGTTCGCCGTGCAGGCCATGCTTCTGGTCATGGGCTTTTTCTTCTCCAGTTTCCCCATGGTGGTCATTGTGCTGCCGCTCTTCCTGCCCAGCGTCACGGCTCTGGGCATTGACCCCTCCCTGTACGGCGCGCTGGCCGTATTCTGCGCCATTATCGGCGAGGTGACGCCGCCCATGGGCCCGCAGCTCTGGATCGCCGCGCCCATCTGCAAGGAAAAGATCGGCAATATCATGCGCGAGGCCTGGGCCTTTCTCGGCGTGCAGGTGCTGGCCCTGATCCTGGTGACGCTGTTTCCGCAGATTTCGCTTTTTCTGGTGCACTTCGTCCGCTAGCGGCGCAAAGTGCGGCCGCGCTGAAAAGGAGGCCTTTCATGGACAAGACGCTGATGATCCTGGGTCTGGGCGGGGTCGGCACGCATGCCGCGCATCTGGCGGGCAGGCTGCCGGGCGTGCGGGTGGTGGTGGGGGATATCCGCGCGGACCACGCCCGGCAGGTGGCCAACAGCCTGATTGCCGAGAGCTATTTTTTGCAGGAATACAAACGCTTCCCGGACGTGGCGGGTTTCGGCGTGGACATGCTGGACACGGCGGCCATTGCCGAGGCGCTGGAGCACTACCGGCCGGATGTGATTTTCAACGCCACCACCTTGCTTTCCTGGTGGCATCTGCACCGGCTGCCGCATGACCTGGCGCGGCGGATTTATTACGGCGCGCCGGAAGGCTCCGGCCTGCGGCCCTGGGCGCCGGGGCACGGCGTGCTGCTCTATAATCTGATGAAGGCGGTCAGGGCGGTTTTGCCCGGCGCGCATGTGGTCAACGTGTCCGGCCCGGACTATTTGCACGAGATTCTGGGCAAGGTGGGCCTGGCCCCCACGCTGGGCGTGGGCAACGTCTCTCTTTTCGAACCCATGCTCAAGACCATTGTGGCCGGGAAACGCGGCACGCGGCCGGAAGCCGTTGACGTCACCCTGGTGGGGCACCACTGCATGTGCATGCAGATTTTCCAGGAAGGCGCGCTGGCTCCGGGCATTCCCTACTATCTGAAGGTGGAGGAAAACGGGCGGGACATCACCGCCGAACTGGATGTGGACAAAGATCTCTGGGCCGAAGTGCCCGCGCGCATGCCCCTGCTTTCCGAAGTCAATCAGCAGTGCGTGGCGGCTTCGGCCCTGCAGGTGATCAAGGCCATGCTGTACGACGCGGGCGCGCTGCTGCACGCGCCGGGTCCCGAGGGCCTTCCGGCGGGCTGCCCCGTGTGGGTGGACGCCTCGGGCGCGCGGGCCGTGCCCCCGCCCGGACTGGGCCGGGAGCGCATGCTGGAAATCATGTACGGAGCCAACCGTTGCGAGGGTTTCGAGCCCACAGGGCCGGACGGCGCGGCCAGAGCCACGGAACACTGCATCCGGGTGGTGGAGGAAGTTTTCGGCATGGACTGGCGGTATAAGGAATTCCGGCCCGACAGCATGTTCGAGGCATTCAGGGAGATCACGGACGCCTTCACGGCCCTGCTGGAACGCAAGGGCATCGCGACGCGCTGAACGCCGCGGGCCGCCTGTCGGGCGCGTTTTCCCGGATGCGGCTTACGTCATCACTGGCCGAAGTTGTAAATTTCCATGGCGGCCACGATGTCCTGCACGGTTTCCTGCAGGGGCTTGAGCATCCGCTGCACCAACTGATCCGCCGGACCGTAGATGGTCTGGGTGACGCTGACCGCGTACCTGACCGGCGCGTCGCCGCAGATGACCGGCATGGCCAGGCCCTTGAGGCCGGGATAGAGCTCGTCGTCCATGAGCGCATAGCCTTTTTCGCGCACGGACCGGAGTTCCGCGCGCAGCCGTTCGGCGCTGTTCACCGTGCTTTCCGTAAACGCGGCGAATTCGGTGCGCTGGATGTAATTCTCCAGGGCTTCCTCGGGCAGATAGGCCAGCACGGCCTTGCCCAGGGCGGAGCAGTAGGCCGGAACCGTGCGCCCCACGGTCAGGAGCATGTATTTGTCGTTGGCGCTCTGCACCATGTAGACGATTTCCTTGCCGTTCCACATGCCCAGGTTGCAGATGCCGTTGTTCTCTTTGTTTTTCTTGGCCAGGTTGTCCAGGAACTGCGCGACGATATTGTAAAACTCCCGCTTGGGCACCACGCCCCTGCCCAGTTTGCTCAAGCGGTCCGTGAGGCGGTAGCTGTTGTGCTGGTCCTTGTCCGCATAGCCGTGAAGCCGCAGCGTGTTCAGAAAGCGGTAGCTGGCGCTTTTCTGGATGCCCATGCGTTTGGCCACGCCGGTCACGGAAACGGTTTTTTCCTCCACAAGATATTCAAGTATCTGCAGGCCTTTCTCAAATGTCTGGACAAAAGCGTTGCTGTTCTGGGCCATATTTTTCTCGCATGCAAGGTTGGGCGCGAAAACCGCGCCGGACGACAGCGCCGGAAACCTGGGGCAGGGCTGCGAATCCTTAGTTTATGAAAACTATCCTATTTTTTTTCAGGAGTCGACTTTTTCCTTCTTTGGGGTTTGACAAAGGGGAATATGATATATAATAATAGAAAAAAGTTGATAATATATGAACAAAGGGACTGCCGTGAAAACCATCATTCTTTTCGATCAGACCGCGCCGGCCGGGCATGCGCGGGGGCCTGCCCCCAATCCTGTGGCAGGGGATCCCCATACCAACGTCTGGCGTTGCTTCACGCGGCCCGACGGCTCGCTGACGGCGGGCCTCTGGGATTGTTCCGGCGGCAGCTTCGCCATTCCCTCGCACCCCACGGACGAGATGTGCAGCATTCTGGAGGGCGAAGCGCTTATCGAGCATGCCGACGGCACGCGGATCACGGTGCGCGCCGGGGACAGCTTTCTCATTCCCCACGGCACGCAAACCATCTGGCACGTGGCGAAGTACGTCAAAAAGGCTTTTGTCTGCGCCGCGCCCGGCCGGCAGTGAGCGGGCCTGAAGGGGCCTGACGCGGGCCCGGACCGGCGCGGCAAGACGGTGCGGCATGCAACAACGCGGAGGCGGACATGAAAGAAACTCCTGTGGCCGTGGTGACCGGGGGAAGCCGGGGAATAGGCAGGGCCGTGGCCCGCGAACTGGCGGGCTGGGGATATCGTCTGGTGCTTGTGGCGCGCAGCCGGGAAAACCTGGAGGCCGCCCGCGCGGAACTGGCAAAGGAGTGCGGCCTGGCCGGAGTGGACCAGCCGGATATTGAAGCCGCGGACCTGGCCGACGCCGGGGCCGTGCGCGAGGCGGCGGCGGCCGTCACGGCCAGGCACGGGCGCGTGGACCTGCTCTTCAACGGCGCGGGCATCAGCGTTCCCGGCAGTTTTGAACTGGATGAGCCGGTTTTCAGCCGCCTTCTGGCGGTCAATCTGCGCGCGCCCTTTCTGCTCATGCGCGAGATCGTTCCCCTGATGCTCAGGCAGGGCCGGGGGCGGATCATCAATGTGGCTTCGCGCAACGGCAAGGTGGCCGTGGCCGGGCTGGGGGGCTATTCGGCCTCCAAATTCGGGCTGATGGGCCTCGGCGAGGCGGCCTACCGGGAACTGGCGGCCAAAGGCGTCAGCGTGACCACCATCTGCCCCGGCTGGGTCAATACGGATATGGCGGCGGGCGAGGGAGCCTCCCTGCCGCCGGAAGCCATGATCCAGCCCGAGGACATCGCCCGCACCGTGCGCTGGCTGTTGTCCCTGGGGCCGTCCGTGCGGGTCATGGACGTGCTGTTGGAGTGCGCCGGGGACGTGGAGCGGCGGGCCAGCGTGGAGCTGGCCAAGCTGTACGCCCTGCGGGACCGGCACCGGGAAGAGTTCGACAACCTTGTTCTGTAGGCGCGGCCATGAAAGCCCTGATCGAAAATATTCAGCACTACAGCCTGCATGACGGGCCGGGCATCCGCACCACGGTCTTTTTCAAGGGCTGCCCCCTGCGCTGCCGCTGGTGCTCCAATCCCACCACCCAGAACATGGGCCGGGAGCTGCTGCAAAAGCCGAACGAGTGTCTGGGCTGCGGCCTGTGCGCCACGCTCTGCCCGCGCGACGCCATCAAGGCGGAGTGCGGCCCGCCGCGTGTCGACCGGGCCCGCTGCGACGCCTGCGGCCTGTGCGCCGCGTCCTGCCGGGGCAAGGCCCTGCTCATGGCCGGACAGGAATACAGTCTGGACGAGGTGTTCGGCCGGATCAGGAAGGATATGCTTTTTTACCGCAATTCCGGCGGCGGGGTCACCCTGTCCGGCGGGGAAGTGCTGGCGCAGCACGCCTTTGCCGTGGAGCTGTGCGGCCGTTGCGCCGCCCTGGGCATCCATACGGCCATCGAGACTTCGGGCTTCGCGCCCTATGAACATTTCAGGGCGCTGGCCCTGGTTGCGGACGTGATTTTTTACGACATCAAGCATCTGGACCCGGCGCGGCACAAGGAGCTCACCGGGCAGGACAACGCTCTGATCCTGGCCAACCTGGAGCGTTTTCTGGCGGAAACGGACAAGTCCGTGCACATCCGCCTGCCCCTGGTGCCGGGCCTGAACGACGATGCCGCGCATCTCGAAGCTTACGGCGCGTATCTCGCGGGTCTGCCCGGCGTCCCGGAACGGGCCGACCTGGAGGTGCTGCCCTATCACCGCCTGGGCAAGGACAAATACGCCATGCTCGGCCGGGAATACGGGCTCGGGGACACGCCTCCCATGCCCCGCGCGGAGGCCGAGGCGGCCGTGCGGCTGCTGCGGGGCCGAGCCGGAGATCTGAAGGTTTTTTGCGCCGCGTGACTCCCCACACGGCGCAACGTCATGCATTGTTACTGCGTAAGGAGATCGGCCATGTCACTGACACAGGAAGCCCGTTTGGAACGTATCGGGCGGCTCAAGAGCCAGTTCTTCTCTCATCTGCCCGGCGTCTGCATTGAAGGCGCTCTGTCCAAGACGCGGATTTTCAGGGAAACGGAAAGCGAACCCATGATCATCCGCCGGGCCAGGGCCTTCAAGGAGCACTGCGCCGCCAAAACCATCACCATCCAGCCGGACGAACTCATCGTGGGCAATGCCGGGGCCGTGGCGCGGAGCATCCACGTCAACCCCGAACTGTCCAACAACTGGTTTTACGACGAACTGGACAGCATGAGCACCCGGCCTCAGGACCCCTACCAGATCAGCGAAGAGCAGAAAAAGCTCTACCGGGAGGAGGTCTACCCCTACTGGAAGGGCAAGACCCTGCGGGACTTCTGGAACGCCAGGGCTCCGGAGGACGTGCGCGAGCTGGTGGCCGTGGGCGGCGTGTGCGACAACGACGTCAAGATCGAATGCGTGCCCGGCGACATGGTTCCCGCCCTGCCGCAACTGATCCTGCCCCTGGGCTTTGACGGCATCAAGCGCCGGGCCGCGGAAAAACTGGCCGGGCTGGACTTCAACGACATCGAGAATCTCGCCCGGAGGGATTTCTGGCGTTCGGTCATCATCTGCTGCGAGGGTTTTTCGATCCTTTGCGAGCGTCACGCCCGGGAAGCCAGGGCGCAAATGGCCGGGGCCGGGCCGGAGCGCCGCGCGGATCTGGAGCGCGTCGCGGCGGTCTGCGCGCATCTGGCGCACAATCCGCCGGAAAACCTGCACCAGGCCCTGCAAATGGTCTATTTCGTCTTTGTCGGCCTGTTCATTGAGGGCAACGCGGGCGGTTATTCCCCCGGCCTGCTGGACCAATATCTGCTGCCCTTCTATGAAAAGGACAAGGCCGGGGGCCTTGGCGACGAGGAAGCCCTGGAGCTCATCGAATGCCTGTGGGTCAAGATGGGCGAGCAGATCTGGTACTGGAACGAGCCCGCGGCCAAACACTATTCCGGTTTCTGCGCCTTCCAGAACATCGCCCTGGGCGGTCTGGACACCTACGGCCGGGACGCGGTCAATCCCCTGACCTATCTCATGCTCCAGGCGACCATCGACGTGCAGATGGTGCAGCCCTCCCTGTCCGTGCGCATCAGCAGGAAGAATCCGGAAGAATTCTTCCTGAAGGTGGCCGAGCTGGTGCAGACCGGTTCCGGCTTCCCGGCGGTGTTCAGCGACGACGTGGGCTACAAGATGCTGCTCAAGAAGGGCATTCCCCCGCATCTGGCGCGGGACTGGGCGCCCATCGGCTGCGTGGAGGCCCAGCTGGCCGGGCGGCATTACCAGTGGAGTTCGGCGGGGCATTACAATCTGGGCAGCGCCGTGGAATTCACCCTGACCAACGGCGTGCACCTGAAAAGCGGCAAGCGCCTCGGCCTGGAAACGGGCGACGCCGCGGAATTCAAAACCTACGAGGAGTTCAGAAGCGCGCTGCACGCCCAGTTGCGGCATCTGCTGCGCCAGTTCTCCATTTCGCAGAACGTGCTTGAGGAGCTGCACTACCGGCACCTGCCCAATCCCGTGGCCTCCATGTTCACCCTGGGCTGCCTGGAAAGCGGGCGCGACCTCACCCACGGCGGCGCGGAATTCAACACCGGGCCGGGCATGAACGGCAACGGCGTGGGGGATTTCGTGGACTCCGTGGCCGCGGTGAAAAAGATCGTCTTTGAGGAAAAGCGGGTCTCCATGCCCGAGCTGGTGGCGGCCGTCAAGGCCGACTTCCGGGGCTATGAGCCTGTCCGGCGCATCCTGGAGGAGGACGCGCCCAAGTGGGGCAATAACGACGACGAGGCCGACGCGGTGATGATCGACATGTGCAATGTCATCATCAACGAGATCGACAGCTACCGGGGCAAGCTGGGCAACCACAAGCTGCCCGCCCTGTATCCGGTGTCCTCCAACGTGCCCCAGGGCATGGCCGTGGCCGCGCTGCCGTCCGGGCGCAGGGCCGGGCGGCCCCTGGCCGACGGTTGCTCTCCCTCCCAGGGCCGGGACCGTCTGGGGCCCACGGCCATTCTACAGTCTCTGGGCAAGCTGCCGCACGAAAGCATTGACGGCGGCACGCTGCTGAACATCAAGCTCACGCCGCAGGTGCTGGCCGGTCCCGAAGGCCGGGCGCGTCTGTCCGCGTTTTTGAAAACCTTCCTTGATCTGGATATCTTCCACGTGCAGTTCAACGTGGTCAGCCATGAGGTGCTGCGCTGCGCCCAGGCCCGGCCCGAGGACTACAAGAGCCTGCTGGTGCGCGTGGCCGGGTACAGCGCCTATTTTGTGGAGTTGAGCAGCGAGATTCAGGAGGATATTCTGAGCCGCACCGCTCACGAACTGTAGAGCATGTAACACTTGAAATGCCCGGTTACGGCGGGCAAAGCCCGTTTGCCCGCATTTCATGCGTGAACCGCCCCGTCCCTTTGGGGACGGGGCGGAAAACCTCACAAGGATGTTGACGATGAACAGACTGATCCGCGCCATGCGCGCCATCCGTGTTCTGGCGCTGTGCGGGCTTTTTGTCTGGGCCTTTGCCGACACCGCCGGGGCCGCGGCAACGGCGGTCCGTCTGGCCTGTCTGGGAGAATTTGAAAGCTTCCCGGCCTGGTACGCCCACGAGCGGCAGTGGGACGCGGCCGAGGGCATCGCCGTGGAGCTCAAGGTTCTGCCCACCGGCAGGCTGCTGGTGGACAATATGCGCGCCCTGGACTGGAATCTGGCCGCCTGCGGCGGGGTGCCCGCCATGCTGGCCATGCTGCGCAAGGATGTCTACGCGGTGGGCGTCGGCACGGACGAGGCCGCCGCCAACGGCATTTACGCCCGCCCCGGCAGCCCGCTGTTCACGGCGGACAAGGCCGAAGCCGGGCGGCTCATGCGGGGCGGGATGATCCTCTGCCCGCTGGGGACCAGCGCGCACCAGATTCTGCTGGCCTGGCTTGAGGGACTGGGATTGAGAGAAGACGACGTGGTCATTGTGGACACCAAACCTGAGGAAGCCCTGGCGGCCTTTCTGGGCGGCATGGGCGACGCCGTGGCGCTCTGGAGCCCGGCCGCCTACGAGGCGCGGCGGCGGGGCCTGCGGGAAGTGGCCAACGGCAAGGACTGCGGGCTTGTCCAGCCCACCCTGATCATTGCGGAGCGGCGCTATGCCGACGGGCATCCGCAAGAGGTGACCGCCTTCCTGCGCGGCTATCTGCAGGCTGTGGCCGCTCTGGAATCCATGCCGGACCGGGAGTTCGCGCCCTTGTACCGGCGTTTTCTGAAGGAAACGGCCGGGCGGGAGATTTCTGTGGAGGAAGCGCTTGCCGAGCGGGCCGGCCACACCCTGTTCACGGCTGAGCGGCAGCGGGTCCTGCTGGGCGGGGAGCGGGACGGCGAAGCCCTGCGCGGCTGGCTGCGCAATGTGATCGCCTTTCACCAAAAAACCGGCGCTCTCAGCAGCCGGGAGGCCGGGGAGCTGGAACGGCTGCCGTTGGTGACGCCCCGTTTTTTGCCCTCCGGCACAGAGTAAACGTCGTTCTTCCGGCTCTTCAGAAGGCCTTTGCCGCGCGCTTTCTTATCCTCCGGGCGCGCGGCAAAGGCCGTTTTTTCAACGGACCGTGAAAGCGTCGCAGCCCGCGGCCCCGGCGAAATCCGTCAGCCGCCGGACGGTCAGGTCCAGAGCGGCCTCCAGAGGTTCCGGGCCGGAAAAGCCGTAGATGACGGTGAGAATATTCCGGCTTTCCAGCGAGATCACGGCCCGTTGGGAATCGCTGCTGGGGCTGCCGAAGGGCCCCTGGGCGTCGGCCAGCAGGGGCAGGCGGGCCAGATCAATGCCGCCCTTGCCGATGCCCGCGTAGGCTTCGCCTTCCCGGCCCAGGCGCAGCAGCAGGCCGCCGTCCAGCCGGGCCAGATCGTAGGAGCCCAGGGAAAAGCCGCTTTCCAGCGAGATCAGGTTGTTGGCGTCCACCACGCTGTTGATGCGGTAGATATCCTTGCCCTGCCGGACGCGGCGGTAGAGGGCTTCGGAAGAAACCCGCGTCCGGCCCGGATCGCGTCCGAAGGCCTTGTAGGCCTGGCGGGATTCCGCCAGATTGGGCAGCCCGGCCAGGGGCGCGTCCTGAAGGGTTTTGCCCAGCCCGGGCAGGATTGCCGCTGTGAAAAAGCTCCAGAGTGCCGGGTGTTCCGGCAGGGGCCGGGCGCCATAGGCCAGGCAGCCCAGGCCGGTTTGCGGCCAAAGAGCCTTGAGCGCGGGGTCGATGCGTATCTCGGGACGGGTCATGCTGTTTCCTGTTCTTGCCGCCATTGGGAGCGGGTGATGGAAAAGACCAGATGCGGCATGTCCTGGCCGTAATAGTGCTTGCTGAACGCCGCGCGGACCGCCATGCCGTTTCTGCGGGCCACGGCCAGGGAGGGGGCGTTGTTTGCCCGGATAATGGAAAAGACCTCTCCGGCCCCCAGCGTTGTGAAGGCGTAATCCCGGCAGGCTCTGGCCGCCTCCGTGGCATAGCCCTGATGCCAGCGGCTTTTCCGGAACAGGTAGCCCACCTCCGGCACGCGGCCCGGCGACACGGGCGGGCATTCCTGCCGGGTCAGGCCGCACTGGCCGATCATGGCGCCGGGCGGACCGTCCTCCGTTTTGAGCGTCACGGCCCAGAGGCCGAAGCCGTCTTGCCGGTAGCGTTGCAACTGCCTGTCCAGCCATTGCCGGACCTCATCCTCGCTGAAGGCGTGCGCGTAGGCGTACATCACCTCCGGGTCGCGCAGCATGGCGCACAGGGCGGCGAAATCGTCCGGGTTCATTTCCCGCAGGATCAGGCGCGGCGTTTCCAGAATCAGGCGTGCAGGCATGGGGGCGGGCTTCAGGCCGGGGCCGTCCAGTGCCGGCGGGCTTCTTCCAGCACGGCCGTCAGGTTGTCGGGCGGCAGAAAAAGCGCTTCGGGCCGGGCCCGGAACCAAGTCAACTGACGCTTGGCGTAGGCGCGGGTGTTGCGCAGCCAGAGGCGGCGGCATTCCTCAAGGCTGATCCGGCCCTGCAGATGAGCCAGAGCTTCCGCCGCGCCGATGCCCGACCAGCCCGGCGCGGCCGGATCGTCGCAGCGGGCGCGAGCCCGGCGCGCCTCGTCCAGAGCCCCGGCGGCCAGCATCAGGTCCAGGCGGCGGGCCAGGCGCGGCTCCAGCCAGGCCAGCTCGGCGTTGAGCACCAGCAGCGGCCCCCGGCAGAGCGGGGCGGCCATGGCGTTTTCATGCCACCAGCTGAAGGGGCGGCCCGTGCCTTCCAGCACTTCCAGGGCCCGCGCGATGCGCTGGCGGTCATTGGGATGGATGCGCGCCGCGTAGGCCGGGTCGGCCTTGCGCAGCTCGGCGTGCAGGGCGGGCGCGCCCTCGGCGTCCAGGCGGGCTTCCAGGCGGGCGCTGATGGCCGGGTCCAGAGGCGGGATATCGGCAATGCCGCGCAGCAGAGCCTGAAAATAAAGGCCCGTGCCGCCCACCAGCAGCGGGGTTCTGCCGCGCGCCAGCAGTTCGCGGGCCTTGGCCGCGGCCTGTTCCGCCCACTGCCCGGCGCTGATCTTTTGCGTTGCGGGCAGAAAACCGTAGAGATGGTGGGGGCAGGCGGCGCGCTCTTCCGGCGAGGGCTGGGCCGTGATCAGCGGAAAATCGGCGTAGACCTGGCGCGAGTCGGCGTTGATCACCTCGCCGTCCAGCTCGCGGGCCAGAAGCAGGGCCGCGGCGGTTTTGCCCGATCCCGTGGGACCGGCCAGACAGATCACCGGTGCGGGCCGCGCGGCGGAAGAAGACTTCGCGTCCCCGGTCATTACGAAACGCGGAAGCCGCCGTGCGGGGCCGCCAGACAGGGCGTGCCCCGGCGCACTTCGCCTTTGGCGTATTTTTCCAGCAGGCTGCGGCGCACGTTCTCGGGCACCAGGCCCTTGACGTCCGCGCCCTGGCTGGCCGCCGCCTTGACGATGGTGGAGCTGATGAACAGCCACTGGTAGTCGGTCATCATGAACACGGTCTGGATATGGCGCTGCAGACGGCGGTTCATCAGGGCCAGCTGGAACTCGTACTCAAAGTCCGACACCGCGCGCAGGCCGCGCAGCAGGGCGCAGACCCCACGCTGGGCCGCGTATTCCACGGTCAGGCCGGAGAAGGGTTCCACCACCACACGCGACTCGTTTTTGAGGGCTTCGCGGGCCATTTCCACCCGCTCCTCATGGCTGAACAGCGGGAATTTGGGCGTATTGTCGGCCACGGCCACGATGATCTGGTCGAAGACGTCGCAGCCGCGCCGGATCAGGCTGAGGTGGCCGTTGGTCAGGGGGTCGAAAGTGCCGGGATAGAGCGCTGTTTTCATGCTGCCGTCCAGATGCAGATGCGCGTCTGGCCGAAGAGGCGCTCGGCCAGAAGGTTGAAGGAGGCGGGCGGCGTGAGCCTGACGTCCTTTTCGATTTCCGCCGTGACGAAAGCCCCGGGCGCGAGCCAGCCCCTGTCCGCCAGGGCGCGCAGCGCCGGTTCCGCCAGGTTCTTGCGGTAGGGCGGGTCCATGAAGACAAGCTCAAAGCCTTCGGGCGGCTGGCGTTTGAGAAAACGCAGCACGTCTTCCTTGATCAGGCGGGCCTGGCCTTCGAGGCCCAGGGCCGCCACGTTTTCCTGAAGGCAGCGCATGGCCGGGGCCGCGTTTTCCACCAGCAGGGCCGAGGTCGCGCCCCGGCTCAGGGCCTCGAAGGCCAGGCTGCCGCTGCCCGCGAAGAGGTCCAGCACGCGGGTTTCGCCCCAGACCAGGCCGCGCGAGGCCAGCATGGAGAACAGCGCTTCGCGGGTGCGGCCCATGGCCGGGCGGTAGCCCTCGCCTTCCACGGTTTTCAGCACGCGGCCGCCCAGGCCGCCGGCAATGATCCGCATAGGCCGCCTACATGCGCGAAAGCAGGCGGGTCATGGCGTAGTCCATCTTGGCCAGGGCCTCCTGCAATTCGGTCTGTTCCACCCAGGGGCGGCCTTCCACGTCGGCCAGCTTGCCCTTGAACATGTCCCACTTGCGTTCCAGTTCGCCGGTGAGGAAGTTCCAGTCCACCTTGGGATGGGCCTGGCTTTCGTGCAGCACGGTCTGGGCAACGCGCCCGCCTTCCAGAACCATTTCTTCCAGGTATTCGGGGATCAGCGGCGCAAGACTGAAACGCTCCTGAATCAGCCCGGCCAGCGTGGTCTGGGCCGAATTTTCGCCGTGCACCAGCACCACCTGCGTGCCGTCGCCGGTCAGCGGGGCCAGCCAGTCCAGCAGCTGGCTCTGCCCGGCATGGCCGGAAAAGCCGTTGATGGTGAAAATGCGCGCCTTCACTTCCATGTCTTCGCCGAACAGGGTGATCTTTTTGGCCTGCTCCACCAGCTTGCGGCCCGGCGTGCCCACGGCCTGATAGCCCACAAAAACCACGCTGGCGCCGGGCCTCCAGATATTGTGCTTGAGGTGGTGCTTGATGCGCCCGGCATTGCACATGCCGCTGGCCGAAATGACAATGGCCGGGCCGCTGATCTCGTTGATGGCCTGGGATTCGGCCGTGCTCAGGGTGTAGTGCAGGTTGGGCAGGGAGAAGGGATCGTCGCCGCTGCCCAGCAGGGCCTTGGCGTCCTCGTCGAACAGCTCGCGGTTGCGCTCGAAGATTTCAGTGGCCCGGATGGCCAGGGGGCTGTCCACGAAGACCGGCATGTCCTCCGGCAGTTTGCCCTGGCTGTTGAGCATGTGCAGGCAGTAAAGCACCTCCTGCGTGCGCTCCACGGCAAAAGCCGGAATGATCACCTTTTCGCCCCTGGCGTGGCTGTAGGCCACGGCCTCGGCCAGTTCCTCGGTGCTGGTGCTTTCATTCTTGTGGTTGCGGTCGCCGTAGGTGGACTCCATGAACACGTAGTCGGCCCTGGGCGGATTTTCCGGATCGCGGACAATCAGGGACTGGGGGCGGCCGATGTCGCCGGAAAAGATCATGCTGGTGGTCTTGCCGTCTTCCTCGGCTTCCAGGCGCAGGGAGCCGGAACCCAGAATGTGCCCGGCGTCGTAATAGGTCATGCGGATGCCCGGCGCGGGCTCAAAGGTCTTGTGATAGTCCACGGCCTGAAAAAGCGTGGCCGCCTTCTGGGCGTCCTCCACCGTATAGAGCGCGGCCGGGGGATTTTTCAGGCCCCGGCGGTCGTACTTCTTGGCTTCCCACTGGGCTTCCATTTCCTGGATGTGGGCGCTGTCCTGCAGCATGATTTCCAGCAGGTCGCTGGTGGCCTTGGTGCAGTAAACGGGCTTGTCGAAACCGTTTTTGGCCAGCAGGGGCAGCAGGCCCGAATGGTCGATATGGGCGTGGGTGATCAGGACGAAATCAATGTTTTCAGGCTGGTAGGGCTTGACGTCGCGGTTGCGCTGCTCAATGGCCTTATTGCCCTGGTGCATGCCGCAGTCCACGCAGAAGCGCTTGCCGCAGGCCTCGATCATATAGCAGGAGCCGGTGACTGTTTTGGCCGCTCCCAGGAATTGTACTTTCATATGCACTCCGGTGGGTGGTGAGGGGCGGGTCATGCGCGCGTTGGGGCGGCATGACGGCAATGATTCACATAGCCGCAGCCCGCCGCCCTGTCAAACCGCGGGAAAAACGGCGGATCGGGCCGAGGCGGCCTGGCCGGAACAGACAGGTGAAAAGCGCTTTTGCCAAGGCCTTCCGTAACATTGCGGGTATGTTGTAAAATCCGCCTTTTCCGGACGAAAAAAATCGCCGGTTTCACAAAATTCCCGCAATGCCGGTTTCCTCTCATTTCCCGGCTGCGCCGGGCGCGTTCGCGGGAGCAAAGAGGCAAGAGGCCTCCGCCCGGCGCGTGGCGTCCGCCGCGCTCTTGCCGCCGCGCTCCGGCTCACATATACTGAACGCGCTCTCGCCCGCGTGCGCGGGCTCCGGCGGATACGCCGCCGTGACATTGATTCTTCCCGCAAGGAGCGGTTATGCCTGAACTACGACAGAATATTGTGGACGATCTGACCTCCGTAACCACCGAATCCTGGCGCACATTCCGGATCATGGCGGAAATGGTGCAGGCTCTGGACACGCTGAACGCCCTGAAGACAAACTGCATTTCCATTTTCGGCTCGGCCCGCTGCACGCCGGACATGCAGGAATACCAGGATGCCGAAAAAATCGCCCACATGCTGGTGGACGCGGGCTTCGGCATCATCACCGGCGGCGGCCCGGGCATCATGGAGGCGGCCAACAAGGGCGCTTTTGACGCCGGGGGCGAATCCGTGGGGCTGCACATCCACCTGCCGCACGAGCAGGGCTGCAACAAGTATGTGAAAACCCGCTGCAATTTCCGTTACTTTTTCATCCGCAAGTTCATGTTCGTGAAGTACGCCATGGCCTATGTGGTCATGCCCGGCGGCATGGGCACCATCGACGAGCTGTCCGAGGCCTTTGTGCTGGCCCAGACCGGCCGCACCCGGCCCTTCCCCATCATCCTGTACGATTCCCGCTTCTGGAGCGGCATGCTGGAATGGCTGCGCAAAAGCATGGCCGCCGGCGGCTTCATCCATGAGGCGGAGATCGACAGGCTGATCACGGTCTGCGACACGCCCGAGGAAGTGGTCAATCACCTGTGCAAGATCATCATTCTGTAGCGGCCCCGCGCGTTTTCGCGCCCGCCGGGCCTGTGCCCGACCCGCCGCCGGGCCTGAGCTGGGAAGGACTGATGGATCTGGCCCTGGCCCAGGCCCGCCTGGCGGCGGCGGACGGCGAGGTGCCGGTGGGCGCGGTGCTGGCCGGGCCGGACGGGCGGCTGCTGGCGCAATGCCGCAACGCGCCCGTGGCCCTGCGCGACCCCACGGCCCACGCCGAAATCCTGGCCCTGCGCGCCGGGGGCGCGGCGCTGGGCAATTACCGCCTGAACGGCTGTGTGCTGGCGGTCACCCTGGAGCCCTGCGCCATGTGCGCGGCGGCCCTGGCGCACGCGCGCCTGGCCGGGGTGGTTTACGGCGCGGCGGATGATCTGGCCGGGGCCGTGATCTCCCGCGCCGAATATCTGGATGCCCCTTTCTGCAATCACCGGGTCTGGCACATGGGCGGGGTGCGGGCCGAAGCCTGCGCGGCCCTGCTGCGGGATTTTTTCGAAAGGAAGCGCGGCTGACGGCGGATTTCACGGCCTGAGCCGGGCCGTCCGCCGCGAAGAGGACTGTGCATGCTGGAACTGACGGTTTTTTTGAGCGGCGCGCTGGTCATGGTGCTGGAAATGGTGGGCGGCCGGGTGCTGGCCCCGCATGTGGGCACCTCGGCCATTGTCTGGACCAGCCTCATCGGCGTGGTGCTGGCCTGTCTGGCCCTGGGAGCCTGGGCCGGCGGCCGCTTCGCGGACAAAACGCTTTCCCGCCGGGGGCTGGGCCAGGCCCTGGCCGGAGCCGGACTGGGCTGCGGGCTGACGGCCTTCTGCCACACGGCGGTGGGCGTGGGCGTGACCCAGGGGGTGGGCAATCTCTACCTGGCCGCCGTGGCCGCCGCGCTGGGCATTTTCGCCCTGCCCGCCTTTTTCTTCGGCATGATCACGCCCTACGTGATCCGCCTGCGCATCGCCGGCGTGGACACCGCCGGGGCCACGGTGGGGCGGCTCTACGCCCTGTCCACGGCGGGCAGCATTCTGGGCACCTTTCTGGGCGGCTTTGTGCTGATCTCTTTTTTCGGCAGCACGGCCATTCTCTGGGGCGTGGCCCTCTGCATGCTGCTTCTTTCCCTCTGCAACGCGCCCGCCAAACCCTGGCCGCGCCTGCTGCTTCTGGCGCTCTGCGCCCTGCTGGCCTGGCAGGACAGCCTGTACGGGCAATGGCTGGCGGAAAAGAGCGGCACGCGCCTGGTGGAGAGCCCCTATAACAGCATCCGGGTCATGGACGGCGTGGACCGCGCACGCGACGGCCGCGCCGTGCGCCTGATGGCCACGGACCCCGGCTACAGCCAGTCCGGCATGCTGCTGGACGCCCCGGATGAGCTCTATTTCGACTATACCCGTTTTTACGCCCTGGGGCCGCGCCACGTGCCGGGCGCGCGCACGGTGCTGATGCTCGGCGGCGGGGGCTATTCCGTGCCCAAGTGGCTGCTGGCGGGCAAAAGCGGCCTGGATGCCGCCGCCCTGCGCCTGACCGTGGTGGAGCTGGACCCGGCCATGACCGCGGCCTCCCGGCGCTGGTTCGGCCTGAAGGATGACCCCCGTCTCACGGTGCGGCACGAGGACGCCCGCGCTTTTCTCAACCGCCAGCAAGAGCGTTATGACCTTGTTTTTGTGGACGTCTTCAATTCGCACTATTCCGTGCCCTTTCAGATGGGCACCATGGAGGCGGCAAAGGAATTGCGCCGGGCCGTGGCTCCAGGCGGAGCCTTGCTGATGAACGTGATCTCGGCCGTGGAGGGCCCGGACGGGCGGCTGTTCCGGAGCATTTACCACGCCCTGGCCGCCGCTTTCGCCGAGGTGCGCGTCTATTGCGTGGGCAGGCCGGACCGGCCCGGCGAGGTGCAGAATCTGATGTTGCTGGCTTTTCCCGAGGCCGGGCGCGTTTCTCCTCCGGCTCCGGCCCCCGCCGCGGACCCGTCGGCCGCCGAGACGGACGTCATGCTGTCCGCGCGCTACGCCGGGCCTGTGCCCACGGACACGCCCGCGCTCAGTGACGACTTCGCGCCGGTGGAGCGCTACGCCCTGATGCTGCTGCGGCGGTAGGTCCGGATCTTGCAACGCGGCGGACATCAAGTCCCATCCTCTAAAGCCTTCTTGCGAACCGCCGATGAAAACTGTAGTTTAGTGTCTACAGAAGGAGGCCGCACTATGGAATACAACACCATCAAGCCGGTGAACATTACGGAAAACGTGCTGACCATGCTGGGACGGAAAGTGAGCAGCGGACGGGATCTGACCATGTCCGAGCGGCTGATGGCCATGACCGCCACGGCACAGAGCACCGCCGACCGCTACGGCCCCGGCCCGGCGGATATGGTGCTGCAGCCGCCGGATCTGCCCGAAACCGTCAAGGGCGTGCTGGCCAACTACACCGGCGTTTAGGGAAGCTTCGCTCCGCGCGACGCTTCAAAAGCCGCTCAGCATCACATGGGTTTAACAGCGCGGCTGGGGACAGGCGGTTCCGCCGCGCCTATTGCGAGGAAGTTTTGAACGAATCCATCGACGATCTTACCGTGCAGTATGAGGAAAACGGCCAGATTCTGATCAACGAACTGGACAAGGTGGTGCTGAGCAAGGGCGCCTGGACCACCATTCTGTTCCGTTATCAGCAGTGGCGGCCGGAAAGCGACGACTACGGCCCGGACAAGTATGTGATCCGGCGCTATAAAAAATCGGGCGGCGAATACCGCCAGCAGTCCAAGTTCACCATTTCCAGCGCGGATCAGGCCCGCAAGATCGTGGACGCCCTGTTGCCCTGGATTGAAAAATAAGCGCGATCCGCGTCTGTTCCGCCTGTTTACGGCAATCCTTCAGAGGGTTGCCGTAAACAGGCGTTCGCGTCAGGGCCTTGCCCGCTGAACGGCTTCCGCATCAGCCCTTTTTGCCGAAAAATCCGCCCGGCAGATTCCCCGGCATACCGTCCAAGCCGTCCGCCAGAGCTTCGCGCTTGAGTTTTTCTCCCTCCTGTTGCGGGACTTCGCCCGCGCCGTCCCCATGCTCCCGCACGGCTGAAAGCGGTTCCTGAGCCAGATCCCGCGCGTTTTCCGCCAGACTGCCCGGATGTTTCAGGGGCTTGTCCGCGTTTTCGGCAATATTGCCCAACCGCTCCTGAACGGCGGCAGCCGCGCCGTCCGGGCCGCAAGTGTCGAGCAGTTCCTTCATGGCGCGCTGCGTTGCGTTCGCGGCGGCCGACGTTACGGGAGGGGAACGCGGCGGTCCGGCAGAAAAAAAAGACCTTGGCATTGTTTAATGCCAAGGTCTCACTGATCGGCGTTACCGACGGCGCCGCCAGACGGAAGGTCATGCTGTTGACGCCGTCCGGGTTTCAAGAACCCGGTTACGTACGGTTTGACGTATAAACGTGGGCCGTGGCGCTGTCAAGAGACGCCCGCGCGTCTATTCCTCGTTCTGGCCGCCCGCCGCATGGCAGACGAGCCAGGGCAGTTCATGACGGCTGTTGATGTTCAGCCGCCGCAGGATATTGCGGATATGGGTTTTCAGCGTGCTGGGCGAAATATTCAGGCTGGCGCAGATATCGGCGTCATTGTGCTTCTGGGCCAGCATGGCCGCGATGAGCGCCTGCTGGCGGGTCAGCCCGAGCCGACGGAAAAGCTGCTCGCATTCCTCCCGGCTCAGGCTTTCCGCGCCGGTCTGGCCTTCCCCCTGCTGGCTTTGCGGGGCCTGCGCGGCGTTTTCGGCTGAAGGCCCGAGCGAGGTCACGGGCGAGAACGCGCCCGGCAGGGGGCGCATGGGACGTGCCGGGCGCCCGTGCGGCGCGGCTTCCCAGAAGCCCATCCGTTCCAGCAGAAAGACGTAGGTTGAACTGGAAAGCAGGATGGTGACGGCCAGCAGGGCGAACAGGTAGTTGACCGTGGTGCCGTGGGAAAGGCTGGCGCGGATGCCGGGCAGGGCGTAGGTGCCCAGCAGCAGGCTGAAGAGCAGAATGGCTCCGCCCAGGCCGATGAGCCGGATCCCGTTGCCCCGGCGGCGGGCGTTCAGCCAGGAGGCCGCGTAAAAGAGGGTGGTGTAGCTGTAGACGCCCAGAAGGGTGTAGGCGAAGTGCAGACTGTCCAGAGAAAGGGCCGGGGATTCGCGGTGCAGCAGCGGCCAGGCCGTATAGCCCACCACCAGCAGCGGTCCCATGAGCAGAACGGTGCGCCAGATGGAGGCCCGCCGCGCCAGATGGATGCAGAGCGGGGAAATCAGGCAGCTCAGCACCACAATGAGCAGCAGATGCGGCTTGGGTCGGGGCAGCAGGGGTTCCATGACGGCCAGAAGGCTGTAGTACAGGCCGTGGCTGAAGCCGGTCAGGCCGTAGACGGCGTAGACCGGCCACAGATTGATCAGGCCGGACGGGTCGGGCAACGCGGCAACGGCGGCAAATTCCGGCGCGCCGCTCTGGCCGGAGGGGGCGCGGCTTTCCTTGTCCGGCGGCGACGGGGCGGCGGGCGGCTCCAGCAGCAGTTTGGCCGCCAGGGCGAAGACCACGGGCAGGAGTAAAAGGCCTTCCGGCCGCAGGGCCAGCAGACCGTGGATCAGGGCGCGGCTGACGATGATGCCGGCGCTGACCACCACCAGAATGCCCCGGCGCGGCAGCGAGGCCACACCCATGCCCAGCACCACGAAACCCACGGCAAAACCGAAACCCGCCAGGGCGCTGATGAGCGTCCCGGCCGCGGCGTTGGCGAGCAGGGGGATATCCAGGCTCAGCAGTAACGGGCTGCACAGACCGGCGCAGCCCGCGATCCAGAGCCGGGACAGCATGCCCTCGGCGCGCAGCCGCTCCCGCCACAGGCCGAGCAGAAACAGAAACAGCGCGGCGCAGGGCAGTACGGCGAAAAGCCGTCCGAATTCATCGTTGAACAGGAACGGCTCAGGGTCGCCGTAGCTGCGGAAGGCCAGCCAGAGCCAGGCATTCAGACAACCCGCGCCCAGAATGTAACGAAGCTCTTTCAAGGCGTACCTCGAGCGAAGTTAACCACCATGTCCCGCCGCCAATGCGGAGCACCCGGCGGACGGGACGCGTCCGCGCACGGCGGGCAGCTATACGCCGCCATGACCGTCGTTCATGGTGAAGCCGTTTTTTCCCCTTTTCTTGGTCTGATACAACGCGGCGTCCGCGCTCTGGTACAGACCGGCGAAATCCGTTCCGCACTGCGGGGCCAGAGCCACGCCGATGCTCGCGGACATCCGCCAGCGGGCCGTGCCGTCCGCGCATTCGACGCAGAGCGCGGCGGAAAGGTTTTTGGCCGTCGCTTCCGCCCATTCCCGATCGGGAATGGGGATGAATGCCGCAAATTCGTCGCCGCCGATCCGTCCCAGCAGTCCCTTGCCCCTGAAATGCCGTTTGAGGATGCCCGTGAAGGTCCGGATGCAGACATCCCCGAAGGCGTGCCCGAAACGGTCGTTGGCCTGCTTGAAATTATCAATGTCAAAGATGAAAAAGGCATATGCGCCGTCCGGCTTTTCGGAAAGCAGCCTGCCGATGGCGCGTTCCGTGGCCTTCTTGGTGTAAAAGCCGGTCATTTCATCCGTCGCGGCCCGCAATTCCTGTTTCTTTTCGGCGTCAATGTTTTTGCGGTAGGCCAGCATGTGGATGGACGCATCCTCGGCGGAGTAAAAAATGTGCGCGTCCACCCGCATCCAGTAGTATTGCCCATCGTTGCGGCGGGTCATGAAATCATAGCGGAGGTGACTGTTCCCGGCCTCATACGCCCGGATGATGTTCCGCGGCGCGAAGGTTTCCAGATAGCCGCGCCGGAATTCCTTTTTGACCCGCGTTTCGGCCATGAGGGCGATGCCCTGATCGTAGGGCAGGGGCCTGCCGTCACGCGCCGCGAAACTTTCCTCGGTCCGCGTCCCCTCCGCGCAATTTTCGGTAATGTTGAATTCCCAGATATTGTCATACTGCTGTTCCGTCGCGCGGGTGAAAAACTGCTGCCGTTCCTCCATCAACTGGGTGATCTGCCTGTTGAACTTCCGGATGACCGTTGTGATGACAAGCAGGACGATCAGGATGACGGCGACAAGAATCGCGCAGGTCTGATAGAGCTGGGTCTGCATTTTCCTGATCAGCAGACCGGTGTTTTGCGCCACAATGAGATTCCAGGACAGTTCCGGAATAAAACGGGTGACGATGAAGCTTTTTTCGCGGCTCCGGGGCGCGGTGGGCGTCCAGAGTTTCAGGCTCATGCTGTCAGCGTTCCAGCCCAGGACTTTTTCCCGAATGTCCTCCTGCCGGTAGACCGTGAACCAGTCTTTTCCTTCGTAGCCGGTGTGTGCGGTGGAGATTTCCATGGTGCCGTTTTTGCTGACCAGGCTCGCCGTCACATGGTATTTTTCTTCATAACTTCTGAGCAATTCCTGAAGGGAATCAATGCGGATGCCCACACCGACCACGCCGAGCACCCGTCCGGCGGCATCTTTGATTTTGCAGTTCACAAAAACGGTGATCGCGTTGTCCGCGCCCTGCACCTCGTCGTTGTCCACCTCCAGCGTGTAGTCTCGCGGGCTGTCCAGCAGGCGGAAATACCAGGCGTTTTCCGGATTTTTTTCCGTCAGAACGCGGTCCACGCCCCTGAAACTATAATACCGGCCCGTGGCGGCGGAAACCAGAAAGACGGAATCAAAGTCATATTTTTTCTGGTATGTCTCCAGATAGGCTCTGGTGGTTTCAATGTACGCGGGGTCATCTCCGTGTCGCGGCTCTCCGGAGAGATGACTGGCCAGCAGGCTGTCATGGGCCATGGTCAGCGAAATATTGACCGGTTTGGTGAATTTTGTGGTCAGCCGGTAATAAATCCCTTCGGCTGTAAGGGTGGAAATCTGTTCCATCTTGTCCAGGGATGTCCGGTAATTGGCGCGGTAGCTGAGTACGGCGGTAAGCACGAATCCGATGACCAGAATGATGGCGATAATCAGATTGATTTTTAAGAGGTGCTTGTTTTTCAACTTCTTCCGACCTTATCTCCGGCCTTTCCGGAACGCTATGGAAAGAGTGACTATAATTGGGATGTGCGAAATGCATGCGCCGGAACGCGGGCCAGGCATGCACAATGCCGTTTCCCGGCAAGACCGGACGCGCCGTCGGCCGCAATGCCGTTTTTTCTCCGGCGGCATCGCAAAGGAAAATTGATCTCACGGCATGTTCAATACCCGCGCCCGATTTTTCCTTTGCGCCGTGCCGCCCGGAAAATTTCAGTGCTTCGCGGATGGCGCTGTCATGAGCATTGAGGCTGCGATAAATTGCACAAAAGTCGGTAAAAGAGAAGACCATCTCCCGGCGCGGACCGTTTTTGATGCCCGGCGGCGACGGCGCTTGGCTGATATGCGCGAAAAAATTCAGCTTTGCGCGTCTTGCCGTGGCAGGGAGCATGCGGGCGACGTGCTTGCACTATAATCAGCTTCCATTTTTATTTCAATAAGATATCCATGTAATCCTTTTAGGTATGATGCCTGTTGCGGGCTAGGCGCAAAAGGGATTTCCGGCGCGCTCCCGCAAATTACCCCCTCGAACGATTGCTGACTTCCGGGCTTTGTGCTGAAAAGGACACACTTGGAAAACCGGCGCCGCAAACGCCGACGGGTTTCGCGGCGGTGCGCCGCGGAGGGGCGTTCGGACCTCAGGGCCGGAAGACGGCCCGCGACGGCAAAGCGCCGCGCACGGTTACAGGTTGAGCGATACGGCCCCGGCAAGGCGTTGTTGCAACGCCATAACCTGAAAAGAGGCAGGAGATTGCCATGAACAGAAGATTCTTTCTTGCAGCGGGCTTCGCGGCCGCGTTGTCCCTGATGGCGGGACCGGCCGTGACGGCCCATGCCGCCGACTACAACGGCCCCAAAATCAAATTCCGGGTGGCTCATACCACGCCCCCGGGCAATCACATCACTCTGGCCTTTGAAAAGTTCAAGGAACTGGTGGAACAGAAAAGCGGCGGCAAGATCAAGGTCCAGGTGTTCCCCAACGCCATCCTGGGCAGCGACCGCGTGCTGATGGAAGGCGCTCAGAAGGGCAGCCTTGAAATGGCTGTAAGCTCCACCCCCAACATGGCCAATTTTTCTCCTCTCTATCAGGTTTTTGATCTGCCGTACATCACCAGCCCCAAGAATCAGGAAAAACTGTACAAGGCCATCGATTCCGGCGCGTTGGGCAAGTATTTCGAGAAGGTCGCCCATGACATCGGTCTGGAGCCGATCATGTACGCCGAATACGGCTACCGCAACTTTGTGACCATCAACCGCCCGGTGTCCAAGGTGGAAGACCTGGCCGGTCTGAAGATGCGCACCACGGACTCCGCCGTGGAAGTGGAAGTGGCCAAGGTTCTGAAAATGAATCCCACACCCGTGGCCTGGGGCGAAACCTATACGGCTCTGCAGCAGGGCACCGTGGACGGCGAAGGCAATACCTTCCCGCACATGTACGGCGCCAAGCACCACGAAGTGCTGAAGTACGCCGTGACCTCGGCCCACAACTACGGCATGCAGGTCATGATGGCCAACAAGGCCTGGTGGGACAAACTGCCTCCCGAAGCTCAGAACGTCGTGCGCGAAGCCGCGGCTGAAGCCCTGGCCTACCAGCGCGAGACCCTTTACCCCAAGAACGAGGCCGAAGCCCGCGAAGGCTTCGTCAAGGCCGGCATCACGATTGTGGACCTGACCGACGCACAGCTTGACGAATTCCGCAAGGCCACCCGCCCGGTCTGGGACAAGTTCAAGGACAAGTTCCCGCCCGAGCTGGTGGAAATGGTGCTTGAAACCCAGAAATAACCGTCCGGCCGGGTCCGGGAGCGTGACGGACGCGCCCCGGACCCGGACTGCCCCCGCATGTTTCGCCAGCCGCCTCGGGGCGGCCCCGCCGGTCCCGTCATTTGCGCCACCCGGCCCGCAAAATTGACGGGAATGGCCCGGCGCGTCCTTCCCGGCCGTTTGCCGCACGGAGTACCCCATGTCCTCATCCGCCCGTAAATTTCTGCGCCTGCTCGACGCCAATCTGGAAAAACCCTTCCTGGTCGCGGGCATGCTCCTGATGATCGTGATCATCACCTACCAGACCGTCTACCGCTACTCCATCACCGAACTGCTGGGCCTGCTGGACGGGCCCCGCTTCAGCGCCTGGCTGGGTGGTTTTCTGCCGGTGGGCAAAATCCGGGAGACTGTTTCCCACTATGTGGGCCTGTCGGTCTGGTCCGAAGAGATGGCCCGCTACGTCTTCATCTGGATTTCCTATCTGGCCATTCCTCTCGCCATCCGCCAGCGCAGCAATATCCGGGTGGACATCATTTATGACCGTCTGCCGTCCCGGCTTCAGGGCATAAGCTGGATCGTGGTGGATCTCTGCCTGCTGATCCTGAGCGCCTTTGTGTTTGTGGAGGGGGTGGAACACATCCGCATGCAGCTGGCCATGCCACAGGTAACGGCGGCCCTGCGCATTCCCTACGCCATCCCCTATCTGATCCTGCCCCTGGGCTTCGGCCTGATGAGCCTGCGCGCCCTGGAAGATCTGGCGGCGCAACTGCGGACCGTGTCCTGGCGGGACGCCCTGGCCGGGGCGGCTTTCACGGCCCTGCTTTTCTCGCCGGTGCTGCTTTTTGACGATCTCAATGCCATAGCGTTGCTCTTCGGCTATTTTGTGGTCCTGCTGCTGCTCGGCGTGCCCATTGCCTTTTCCCTGGGCATCGCGGCCCTGATGACCGTGGTGGGCGCGGATACGCTGCCCGCCAGCTATATCGCCAGCGTGGCCTTCACTTCCATCGACAATTTCCCCATCATGGCCATTCCCTTCTTCATCGCGGCCGGGGTGTTCATGGGCGCGGGCGGGCTTTCCCGCCGCCTGCTGGCCCTGGCCGACGAGCTGGTGGGCGGCCTGTCCGGCGGCATGGCCCTGGCCAGCATCGCCACCTGCATGTTCTTCGCGGCCATCAGCGGTTCCGGTCCGGCCACAGTGGCGGCCATCGGCACCCTGACCATCCCGGCCATGGTGGAGCGCGGCTACGACAAGCTCTTTGCCGCCGCCGTGGTGGCCGCCGCCGGGGCCATCGGCGTGATGATCCCGCCCAGCAATCCCTTTGTGGTCTACGGCGTGGCCGGGCAGGCTTCGGTGGGCAAGCTCTTTCTCGCGGGCATCACGCCGGGCATTCTCACCGGCCTGGCCCTGATGGCCACGGCCTATGTCATCGCCCGCAGGAACGGCTGGCGCGGCGAATCCCGCCCCCGCAGCCTGAAGACCATGGGCCGCGCCGTCTGGGAGGCCAAATGGGCCCTGCTGGTGCCGGTCATCGTGCTGGGCGGCATTTACGGCGGCCTGATGACCCCCACCGAGGCGGCGGCCATTGCCGCCATGTACGGCCTGCTGATAGGACTTTTCGTCTACCGCGAGCTTTCCCTGAGCTCGCTCTGGAAATGCTGCGTGGAGTCGGCCCAGACTTCGGCGGTCATCATCATGCTCATGGCCATGGCCACCATTTTCGGCAATGTGATGACCCTGGAGCAGGTGCCCGAGCGCATCGCGGCGGCCATCCTGGACCTGACCAGCAACAAGATCGCCATCCTGCTGCTGATCAACGTGCTGCTGCTCTGGGTGGGCACCTTTATGGAGGCCCTGGCGGCCATCGTGATCCTCACGCCCATTCTGCTGCCCCTGGTGACCAAGGTGGGCGTGGACCCCATCCACTTCGGCGTGATCATGGTGGTCAACCTGGCCATCGGTTTTGTGACGCCGCCGGTGGGCGTGAACCTCTTTGTGGCCTGCGGCATCACCAAACAGAAAATCGAGCTGGTCTCGCGGGCGGCCGTGCCCTTTATCCTGACCATGCTGGTCATTCTGCTGCTGGTGACGTACTGGCCGAGTTTGTCGCTCTTTCTTTTGTAGCTGCGAAACAGATTGCAGCACCAAGCCCGCCGGTCAGGAAAAGACCGGCGGGCATCCGCATTGCATGAAGGAGGTCGTCATGTCTGAACAAGTCCCTGCGCTGAACCACAGCCGCATCCTGGCCGCTGTGGCGGCTCTGGCCGCGGAGGCGGATGGCCACGGCGGCGCGCCCTTATGTATCGCGGTCTGCGATGCGGTGGGGGATCTGCTGCACTACACGCGCATGGCCGGGGCCAAGCGGCGCGGCACGCCCATCGCCGTGGGCAAGGCCTATACCGCCGCCGTGCTGGAAACAACCACCAGCGCCCTGCACGCCCGGCTGGAGCGCGAGCGTCTGACCCTGGCGGATTTTTGCGACGGCCCCATGCCCCGGCTGACCAGTCTGGCGGGCGGCGTGCCTCTGAGCCTGGACGGCCGCACCGTGGGCGGCGTGGGGGTCAGCGGGCGCAAGCCCGAGGAAGACGAGGTCTTGGCCAGGCGGTTGGCAGCGGCGCTGCTGGACTAGGAGCTGTTTCTACATTGTCTTTTCGCCCTCTGCCTGCGTCAGGCTCGCTCCGTGCGAAGGTCGAATATATTTGAATATACTCCCTCCGCCCGGAACTCGCCTTCCTGGGCAGAGAACAAAAATCCTCATTTAGAAACAGCTCCCAGGGGGCGGGGCCGCGACACTCTGAAAAAGCGCAAGGAGCCTGAAGGCCGTACATGCCTTCAGGCTCCTTTTGCCTTTTCGTCTTTTTTTTACAGCGCCACAGCCTGGCCGTCGCCGCGCGGGTCGGCCGCCCCTTGCAGCAGGCCGTCCTCGTCGCAGAGAATGGCCCCGGCGTGGCCCATGATTTCCGTATAGTCCTCCACCATGAGCACGGGCTGGCCGCGCCGCCGCAAGTCTTCGGCAACGCTTTCGGGAATGCGGCCTTCCAGCTTGAGGTCGTTGTCGGGCGCGCCCCAGCTCCGGCCCAGCAGCCAGCGCGGGGCATTGACCGCGTCCTGCGGGGCCAGGCCGAAGTCCACAATGCGGGTGGTCAGGGCCGCCAGGGTCTGGGGCTGGCCCTCGCCGCCCATGCTGCCGCAGACCAGCCGGGGTTTGCCGTCCTTGAGCAGCATGGCCGGGGTCAGGGTGTGCATGGTGCGCTTGCCCGGCTCCAGGCGGTTGACGTGCGCCGGGTCCAGAGAGAAGGCGCAACCCCGGTTCTGCAGAAGAATGCCCGTGCCCACGGCCACCATGCCCGAGCCGAATTCGTGATAGATGCTCTGGAGCATGGAGACGGCGTTGCCCGCCGCGTCCACCACGCCCAGCCAGACCGTGTCCCCGCCCGGCGACAGGGGCGGCAGGGGGCCCGCGCTTTTTTCCAGGGAAATGCGCGCGGCCTGCTCCCGCCCGTATTCCGGCGAGAGCAGGCGGTCCAGCGGGATGTCCGTATGGTCCGGGTCCGAGAGCCAGCGGTCCCGGTCCTGAAAGGCCAGGCGCGTGGCTTCCGCCAGGGCCTGATAGTAGTCGGCGCTGCCCTCGCCCAGCGCGGCCAGATCAATATTGTTGCAGATGTTCAGGATTTCCAGCGCGGCCATGCCCTGGCTGTTGGGCGGCGCGCTGCAGGCCGTGAGATCGCGGTAGGGCACGCGCAGCGGTTCCGCCCAGTCCGCGTGGTGGTCGGCCAGATCGCCCACGGTCAGCAGGCCGCTGTGCAGCATCATGCTGTCCGCGATGGCGCGGGCGATGCCGCCGTGATAAAATTCATCCGCGCCGTTTTGGGCCAGCCGGGCCAGGCTTTGGGCCAGATCGGGCTGGCGCAGGATTTCGCCTTCGGCATAGGGGCGGCCGTTTTCCTTGCAGAAGACCTCCAGAAAGGCCGGGAACTGGTGCAGGCCGCGCCCCGCGCCCTGGCCGCTGGTGTCCACGGCCAGCCAGTGGGCCAGGGAATGCCCCACCGCGAAGCCGTCTTCCGCGTAGCCGCGCGCCGCGTCCAGCAGCTCCGCCCAGGAGAGGGGCGAGCCCATGCTTTCCCGGCTCAGCCGGAAAGCCTCGTCCCAGCCGGAAACCGCGCCGGGCACGGTATTGACCGCCAGATAGCCGCGCGCGGGCACGGCCTTGAAGCCCCTGGCCTCGTAAAATTCCGGGCAGGCCGAGGCGGCGGCGCGCCCGCTGGCGTTCAGGGCCTTGAGTTCGCCGTGCGCGGCGTCGTAAATCAGCCAGAAGCTGTCGCCGCCCAGGCCGCACATGTGCGGATAGACCACGGACAGCACGGCTGACGCGGCAATGGCCGCGTCCACGGCCGTACCGCCCCGGCGCAAGGCGTCCAGCCCGGCCTGGGAGGCCAGATAGTGGGGCGTGCTGACCATGCCCTTGCGGCCCAGAGGGTTGATGCCAACGGGGACTGTGGCGGAATAGCGGACAGTGGTGTTCATGCGCACCTCAACGCTGTTGCGCCCTCCGGCGGTCGGGGCCGGAAAGGGACGATTTTCAACCATTGCAAATGGTTGTGGACGTATTTATCAACCATAGCCTATCCCTTTGGCCCCGTAAAGCGTGGAGCCGTTCCCGGCGGTGTTTGTCATTGCCCCGACGGGCGTGTACCCTGTGGGAATACCTCTGGAGGCGACTATGCGGGAGGCCATTGCGGCTGAATTATGGCGTCTGGTCCGTGACTATGCGGCAAGGAACGCGCTGGAAATGATCTGGGAACCGCCGCTGGCGCGTTGCGCCGACGCCCGCGATCCACTTTTCGCCCGCTTGCGGGAGCTGCTTGTCCCAAACCATTATCTGCCGGAAGAGTATCTGCCGGGCGCACGGAGCGTGGTTTCCTGGTTCATTCCGTTCAAAAAGGCCGTGGCCGACGGCAATAAAGAGGGCTTTCACTGTTCCGCCGTCTGGGCTCAGGCCTACCTGAACACCAACGCCATGGCCGCCGAACTCAATGAGCGCCTGGCGGAAGGCATCAGGGCACGGGGCGGCCGGGCGGCCGTGCCCCGCGACGCGGGCATGATCAGCCGCGAGATCATCTACAGCCGCTGGTCCCAGAAGCATGTGGCCTGGATCGCCGGGCACGGCAGCTTCGGACTGAACAATATGCTGATTTCCGACGTGGGTTGCGTGGGCCGCTACTATTCCATAGTCACGGACCTGGAGACAACGGCTGACCCGCGGGTGCGGGAAGAGCGCTGCCTGTACAAGAAAAACGGCACATGCGGCCTCTGCGCCCGCCAGTGTCCCACCGGGGCGTTGAGCACGCGCGGCTTTGACCGCCGGATCTGTCTGGAAATGTGCGAGAAGAACGAGGCTGTCTATCCGGGCGCGGACATTTGCGGCAAATGCGTGGTGGGCCTGCCCTGTTCCTTTGCCGACTACGCCCGCGCCGGGCGCAGCGGGCGGCACTGATCCTCTCAGGGGGACGGGCCGCCGTCCGGGGCCTTGCGGCGCGCCAGCCATTGCGGGCCGAGCATGACCAGGGCCACGGAAAGGCAGACCAGGGCCACGCCGCACCAGACCGTCAGGGTGGAGGCCTCATCGAAAACGATGATGCCCACCAGCACGGCGGTGAGCGGTTCCGTGGCCCCCAGCACGGCGGCCAGGGTCGAGCCGATGCGCTGTACGGCCAGCACCAGGGCCAGATTGGAAATGACGGCCGTCACCAGCGCCTGGAGAAAAATCTGTTCCATCTGCCAGCGGCTTGCCAGCCATTGAAAGCTGTCTGTGGCCAGGGCGTTGCCCAGCGAGGTCAGGGTGCTGAAAAGCAGCAGCCAGAAGGTGATGATCAGGCCGTTGGCGCAGCGCAGACGGGCGGCAAAGATGCCGGTGACGTAGAGCGCGTTGCACAGGGCCGAGAGCAGGGCCAGGATCAGCCCCTTGTCCGTGATGCCGCCCTGGCTTGGGGAGGCGTTGCCCAGCAGGAAAACGCCGCCCAGGGCCAGCAGGATGCCCAAGGCTGTCACGGGGGAGAAGCGCTCCCCGAAGAAAAACACCATGAAAAGCATGACCATGACCGGATAGAGAAAGTGGATGGTGGCGGCCACGCCGCTGGGCAGATAGGCGAAGCTCCAGAAAAAGGTCAGGGCCGCCAGCATGTACATGAGGCTTACCCCGGCCAGCTTGGGGATGTCGCTGCGGCAGGGCGGCAGAATTTGGCGGCGGGGCAGCAGAATGACGGCCATGATGACGGTGGCCGTCAGAAAACGGTAGAAGAGCACAGATTGCGGACTGAGGCCGCTGCGCATGAGCGGAATGCTGAAGAAGGGGGTCAGGCCGAAAGTGGCCGCGGCCAGCAGGCTGTAGAAAAAGCCCATGTGCTCTCCTGTCGTTGTGCCGCCGGGGCTTGGCAAGTCCGGCGCCGGCAGGTGGGGAAGAAGGGACGGCCGCCCATGCGCCGCCGTGCGGGCTGCAAGGCTGACTGTTCCCGGTTCGCGCCGTGCGGGGCGGCGTCAGTGAAGGACAGGGGCGTCAGGGCGCACGGGTTTGCTGAAAGCAAGCTGCCCAGGAAACGTAGCCTGGAAAATTTCCCGCTGTCAATGCATTTTACTGAATATTGACGGTATGTTATACTCTATATAGCAAAGTCCGCCAAGGTTTTGCGAACTTCGGCGGACTTTGGCGGAACGTGTCCCCCACCTCTTGAAGAGGTGTATTAATGGGCTGGTATACTACAAATATTTTTTTCAAAAAAATCACATGCCTCCAAAGTTGCCCCCCAATTTTTTTGGTTATCGCAATTTTACTTAGCTTAAGTAAGAACTAGCTGCTCATTCTCCCCACGGATATAACGAAATGATTGCGGTGCTACAAAATCAGGTTCTTCCAGATAGGGGTTAAGTGCTTTTTTATACCGCCTAACTCGTTTAATTTTGATGCCGTAAGCTACTTCACGTCCAGAAAAATACTCGTTAAAGAAAGCGAAGGAGATCCCTGCAACGGCCTTTGTTTGTTCCCATAACTCTTCCGGGCTATCGCTCAAAATCGTTTCAATTTCAAATTCTCCAACAATTTTTCCAACAGGCATGGTCGCGTAGACAACTACAGTTTGAACATCTTCTTTGAAGCAAGATTTCCTAAATTCTACTTGTTTTTCACCTGAAAAAATTTTTTCAATGAATTCAGGTTTAATGGATAACAACGCCTTCATAAACATTGCCTAATTTTAATATATTAGCGAATTGTTCATCGCCAATTTGGTGTAACCCCCAATAGGCTTCACGGTCAAGACCGGCCTGTTCAACAAGCGCTTTTAAATTTGGTCGTTTGGGGAGGGCCACATTATATGTCATTTTGATTGCGTGCATTTCAGGGCCAGGGCGATGTAACCAGTATAGTAAGTCTTGTTCATCAAAGACACTGTACATTGCTGCGTAGTCTAAGAAATCTCGTTCCGATTCAAAGTTGCTACGCGGCCTTATGTCTTCAACAACACAAAGTGATGTCACCACACTATGAAACAATTTCGGGCCATTTTCTCCTGGCCTATAGATTATAAGGGTATCCCCCACTCTGATTTGTGGCATATCAAGTGCTCTTCCTATATACACCTTATGGATACTATTTGTGTGCGATATGTCACTGATTATTTTGCTATCTTCAGTTCGCAATATCGAGTCTGGGAATAGGTTTGTGTGATATTCTGGTTTTACACTCAAAACCCATTTATTCGAGGATGCATTTATTATCGGATAGTCAAATACTATATTCCCCGTTAGTGTATTGAAATCTTTCAAAAATACAAGTTCTGCCCCGTTTGTAGTATTTTTAACTCCATATCGTTTAAATCCATAGTTTTGTAATAATGAAATTAAGCCAATATGCTCCTCAAACACAGTAACATATATATGGTTTACTTTCCATTCAATGGCATAATCGAATATTTTTTTTGACAAAGCGTTCACCAAGTTTTGTTCTGTGGGCATTGATTTTAAACGTACCAACCTTAAGAACACGAGATGCATTTATCGGAGGCGTAACATCTCGTATCGGGCCATTTTCACCTTTTATATATAGAAAGCCTTGCAAATGCCCAGTGCCATCATAAACCGTATATGCAACCTCATTTGCCTTACGAGCAAACCAGTCAGAGAATTCAGCGTAGCTGGATTTTAGTGTATCGAAAAACGAGTCAGTGATGTCAATCTCGGAAAATTTTTTTACCTGCATTACGCCGTCTTCTCGCATCCCATTCTCCTTCTCGTTTGAGCCATGAGGCAATAAGCATTTGAAGTTGGACGGTTTCCGGTTCTTTTTGTAACCAGAAAAACACATCAAGATTTGCAGCTATATCTTTTGCGTACGATATTTCCATCTCTTGATGTTCAGTAATGTCTTCAATATCAAGGCAGGTGTTATCCCTTTTGAATAAAAATTTACTTATGGTTTCAGGGGAACGATAAAGAGCAACGATGCATTCAATGTTTAAAAATTTGAATACATATATTGGTATTTTTCCACTCCCGCCTCTGTCAAAAGAGTTGTATGCCCATCTAGTAGAAAGTAATTATGCTTATCCTCTACAGTTCGCGCTGCCTGAATAAGCATGTTTTGATTATGGTCTAAATTTTTTACGAGCTTAGTCGGCCCTAGAGCCAAAGCGTCTTGAGTGTGGATAAGTTCACTTGCACTATAGCGGGGAACACCCATGCCACTTGCCGCTTCTTTGCAGATGGTCGTCTTGCCGACACAATGTATGCCGCAAACAAAGAAAATGCCCATATTGCCCCAAGTAGTGCCAAGGAGGGATGGAAACTATTATGATTCTTTGGGTAAACGTGGACTTATTATAGTCTAATCTATTGCCAAATGCAATTTTCAAAGAGAACAGGTGGTTGTTTCTTTAGGTTCGAAGGGCGGCACGCCCACGCCAGCCCCAGAAGGGGAACACCCAAGTATGCCCACAATGAGTAGACTGGCCCTCTTTGATAAATGCGATTGTGTTCTTGAGCGGTGAGGAGAAAGAGGATAGGTGGAAAAAGCGAAATAAGAGAAAATAACTCTTACCATGTCACGACTTTTTTCGCTTAAATTCGTTTTTTCGTCTAGGTTCAGGACTCATTAATTGTCAAAAAGTTTGTAAAAGAGTACTCATAGTGTGCCAAGAGGTGAGCTATGAGTACTCTCTTTTATCTTTCCCGTGCCCAGCTTGATCGGATCAAGCCATATTTTCCTTTGTCCCATGGCATTCCGCGCGTTGACGATTTGCGGATACTCAGCGGAATCATTTACGTCATAAAACATGGACTTCAGTGGAAAGACGCACCTCGCGAGTACGGGCCACATAAAACCTTGTATAACAGGGTTATACGCTGGAGCAGACTTGGCGTTTTCAACAAAATATTTATGGAACTTGTTGAAAAACAAGGGAATACAGAGCGGCTAATGATTGATGCCACCCACCTTAAAGCCCATCGTACGGCAGCAAGCTTGCCAAAAAAGGGTTCTTTCCCGCTGTATCGGGCGGACAAAAGGCGGACTGAACTCCAAACTTCACGCCGTTTGTAATGGTGAAGGCAGGCCGATTCTCCTTCTCTTATCTCCGGGCCAAATAAGTGACTACAAAGGGGCAGCACAGTTTTTGGACGCTTTGCCCAACGCCAGGGAACTGCTCGCTGACCGAGGGTATGATGCCGACTGGTTCCGAACGGCTTTACTTGGAAAAGGCATTACGCCCTGTATACCTTCCAGGAAAACTCGAAAGACACCTGTCTCGTATGATAAAGACCTCTATAAACAGCGTCACAAAATCGAAAACATGTTTGGGAGAATTAAAGACTGGCGACGGATTGCAATGCGCTATGACCGTAATTAATGAGTCCTGAGTCTAGTTTGATGGTATAAAATATGCAAAAATATTTGTTCATGCATTTTTTGCCGCTAACCAAAGAGGATATTGCCCTGACCAGAGTCTCAAAGATAATGATCGGGAGGGAGGATAGATGGATAGCATTACAAGCAGCTCTCAATCGTATAGCGGTTTTTCCATCCCCATATTACCGGCACGGCACCGGGGAGACGTCCTGCAGGCGGCACAACCTGCCGCAGGCCACGAGCGCCTTGATTATTGCGAACTTTCCGAGATGCCGGAAAAAATTTCCGCTTTCCCTTCCGACAGCCAAACACGCCCGGCAACCGGCAAGGGTGATATGAGCGCGGATAACATTCGGCGCGGCATCCTTGATTTTCTTGAACAACAAAGCGGCGTCTTGGGCGGCATCAGCGAACGTAGTTTGCGGTCAGGCTTCAGCCAGCCGCAGACATCGGCACGCACGGACAATGGCACGGTTGTGGAAGTAACCTCCTCCTCAGACGGAGCCTCTCAGCTTCACGCCACTCTGCCTGGCGGCAAAAGTATTGTGGTAAATGGCGTCGTCAACGCGCGGATAACGGAGAGGGAAGACGGCGGCATTGTTCTTGTTACCGAAGCGTCCACTATAACTTATGACGCCGACGGCAATCAACTTTCCGTCGGTGAAGGGGGCAATCCCTTCGCGGGAACGGACGGCAACGACATTATTATCAATGTTGACGGCAAAGAGGTCGACGGCGGCTCCGGCGATGACACGATTATCAATTTTGCGGCCAATGTCTCTCTTCGAGGCGGTTCGGGGAACGACAAGATCATTCTTGCGGGTCAGTTTGTGGAGAACATCTCTGTTGATCTCGGCGACGGCGATGACCTACTAAAAGCTGAGAACCTAACCGTGTCGGATGGTTCCCGTCTAACCATAAACGGAGGTGACGGAAACGACGACATCCAGTTGGGAACCGTGTTTTCTCCCGGCGCCATTGTTGTGGACGGCGGCAACGGCGCTGATCGCATCACAGCGAGCAACATCATCAGCCGAAGCGAAAACGTGACCATAAATGGCGGCGGCGGCGATGATCTGATTTCCCTGGGCACCTTCAATGGCACGGTACGCGGCGGTAACGGCAAGAATACCATTCATGTCGGTACCGCTGTCAACAGCGTAATTGTCGGGGGTGACGGCACGAATGAAATATCCGTTGAAAATATGTTTCAAAGCCTGCTTTTGAACAATGGCGAAGGCAATGCGGTTAATATCGGCAGGATGGTCAAGAGCATGGCCCTGAGTGTTGACGCAATGAATGCGTCATTGTGGAATGATGAAGAGAGCGCACGCACAAAACAGCCGGAGCCGGGTCAAGAAACAGAGGCCACTGCTGAAACAGGGCAGCGCGCGGAAGAGCCTTCCCGGCGGGTTGAAAACATTCTTCAGCGGAGTACGGAAATCAGAAGAAATTCCTCAATGCAGTCCTGATTGATCGATCAAAAGCACTTTGCAAAAAACCCGCATCCGGCAGGAGGTGCGGACTTTTTTGCGTTTCAGCTGCCGGTTAGCGCTCTTCATATCGAATTGAGCACCACCTTATTCTACGCTCACACCGGAAAAGAGAGCAGACGCCTGAAATAGAAATTCAGGCCCTCTTTCGGAAAATTTCCAGACATCAGGCTTTCGCGTGGTCGCTTTTAGGCCAGAGAGGCGAGCAGGTTGTCGTACTGCGGTAGAGATACCGACCGCAGATCATATTTGTCCACAATGGTTTTCCGGGCACGCTCCCGAATGCCCGCAATCCTGTCCGAACCGTCCAGGGCCTCGCACACCGCCCCGGCCACCTGCTCCGGCGAGAAGAAGTCCACCAGAAGGCCGTTTTCCCCATCCTTGAGCACTTCCTGCACGGGCGGGGTTTTGGAGCCGATAACCAGGCACTGGCAGGACATGGCCTCCAGCATCGACCACGAGAGCACAAAGGGAAATGTCAGATACACGTGTGCCGCCGACACCTGGTAAAGCTGCCTGAGAATACCGTGGGGCACGTGGCCTAGGAAATGGATTTTACGTATATCCGCCTTTTCCTTGATTTCATTCATGTACATCTTTCTGTAAGTCGTGCCCTTGGGCGCCGGCGCGCCATAGCCGCGGCCGTCGGCGCCCACGATCAGTATTTGGGCGTCAGGATGCTTCTGTTGCAGAAGCGGAATCGAATGCAGGAAGGTGCGGAAGCCGCGGTATGGCTCCAGATTCCGGTTGACGAAGGTGACCACCTTGTCGCCCGGCCGCAAGGCAAGTCCGCTCTGCGACAAGGTGATGACAGCCTTGTTGTCGGGCTGAAAGCGCGCCGTGTCCACACCCTCGTGGAGGACTGTAATTTTTTGCGAAATAATGTCCGGGTACTGGCTTTTCTGCCAGACGGTGGGGCTTATGCCCGCGTCGGCCTGCATGAAGCTCAAGCACTGCGTGGCGTTGCGGGTTCTGAGAAAGAACAGCTCGTCCAGGGTGGGCCGCTTTTTCCGCTCGAAATTGAAGTCCGAGCCTTCCGCGTTGTAGTAAAACTCACAGTACATCAGAATTTTCGCGTCAGGGAACACGTCCTTCAGGAACAGCCCCTCCCCCCAGCCCGAGTGCACGCAAATGACGTCCGGGACAAAGCCGCTTTTTTTGATCTCCGTGCAGGTGACGGCCACGGCCTGGCCCCGTCGCAAACTGTTTTCAAAGCCCAAGGCATAGGGGTGCCCGGCATCCTTTTTTTCCTGCACGCTGTAGCCGTGCACGCGAACGCCAGGCAGGCCCTCCCAGCGCAGCAGGTTCTGGCTTTCCCCCACGCAGGCGATTTCATGCCCTTTCTGGCTCCCGAAATGATGCACCAGGTGCCTGTACTGACCGGGAAAATTCTGATGGATAAAAAGAAGACGCATGCTATCCCCCATCTGTCTTTCCGCAAAGAAATTATGATTATTAATCAAAAATTCTATGCTTGGAATCGGCAGGAGACAAGTTTTTCCTGCGGCAGCGTATCCGCGAAAATCCTCCCGCTTCAGAACAGGTTGGCGGAAGAGGGCATGCCGCCGTCGCGCCCGAGGAACCGCTGGCCGCGGGCATAGGCGGCAGTGGCCGCCTGCATCAGGCGCCTCGCGAAGTCCGTATCCGAGAGCGGGGCGGCGGTATCGGCCTGCGTGTCCTCTTGGCCGTCCGCCGACGCGGTGGAATCGGGGAGCGAACCCGCCTCAGCGCCTTCGGCGGCGGGCGTGGGCCGCGCCGCGCCTTCGTTGCGGAACAAGATGTCCATGAGCGTGTCGTCCAGATCCGCCGTGGGATCGGAGAGATGCGGCCCCGCCAGTTCTTTTGCCGCTTCGGTCAAAAGCGCATTGTTGCCGCTCCCCACGTTCAAGGTGCTGTCGGCCGCTCTTCCTATCCTGATGGTGTTGTTGCCGTTACCCGCCGCAATGGAGGAGTGGCTTGCGTCTTTTATCCGTATAGTATTATCGCCCTGGCCGGCGTTTATGTGCGACAACATGGCCATGTCAATGCTGATATTGTCATTTCCGCCGCCGGTGTTCAAACGGGAAGAGAAAAGGGAGCGTATGGCAACGTCGTCATTGCCGTTTCCTGTTTCTATGTTAGTGCTCATCGTTGAATCAATGTTTATTTTTGCGGTTCCATTCTCGACATGGATAGTTGATTTATAAGTGCTTCCTATTGAAAGTTCTAAATTTTCGCTCTTGGAATAGAGTGTTGATTGATTGAAACCATTACTTATAATTTTGTTGAAGTTAGAGCCGGAGGTATTCTCTTGCGCTTTATGCGTTGCCGAGGATGGTGAGATTGTCTCATCAAAATTCAGCGTTGAATCATAGAATACACCGGCGATTGTGTTGCCGCCGCCTTTAAAATTCAGCGTTGAATCGCCGATGCCGCCGCGGCCGGTGATTGTGTTGCCGCCGCCCGCTATATTGAGCTTAGACCTATAGATACCGCCTGATCCAGTGATTGTGTTGCCTCCGCCCTCAACATTAAGCGTGGACTTGCCGATGCCGCCGGTAATGGTGTTGCCGCCGCCTCCCAGGTTGAGCGTCGACCCGGAAATCCCGTGCGTATCAAACGTGTTGCCCCCGCTTCCCAAGGTGAGCGTGGAATCGGTGATACTTCCGCCGGTTATTGTGTTGCTTCCCCTGTCATGCGTGAGAATAGAGTAGTCAATTCCACCAGAGCTTAATATGGTAAGATTTCCGTCCCCGAACAAAAGCTCTGAATTTGTAATTCCTTTTGAAGAAAGAGTAAGATCCCCTTCGCCGAAGCGCACCTTTGATCCCCTGATGCTATCACTGGAGAATCCATTTTTCACCTGGTCGATGGCGACAGAGCTCTCATAGATATTGGCTATCTCCGAGTTAAAGGCGCCGTTGCTGGAGACGAGCGAGCTGTTTATGAGCCGCGCGGTTTTGATAACATCGTCGCCACTGGAGGTTATGGCGGCCCTGTTCAGGGACGTAGCCGTCAGCGCGTCGTCGCCGTCCCCCATGATGACTGTGGCATTGGAAAGGTGCTGTCCTACAATGCGGTCATTCTCCGTGCCGCCGTCAATGGTCACGCCCCTGGTGTCCGCCGCGGGCAGAAAAATGCTGTCGTTCCCCTCGCCGCCCAGGATTTCCGCGCCGTCAGCCAGATTGATGATGATATCGTTGCCGTCCCCGGCGTCCACACGCTTGCTGGCTCTGTTGATGATAATGTCGTCAGCGCCGGTTCCCAGGGCATTTTTTTCCCCCTGGGCAACGCTTTCCCTGCCCTCGGCGTCAAAGGTTCGGGTTATCCCGCTGGATGCGTAATATATGGAAAGGCCCCCGTCTTCCAGGTCGTTGATGCGTACATCATCCTCCAGCGTGATGTTGAACTGAAAGCCGTCTTTTCTGGTTATCTGGGCCGGATAGACTTCAGGAATGGCGTCTTGCAGGTGGCCCCCTTCCGCGGCGAGGTAAGAAATGCCGATAACCGTGCCCTGCGCGCTGACGGTGGTGAACGCCCTGGACTGCCTGTACGAAGCCGCCTCCAGCTCGGCACTGGCGCGTTTGTGTCCGTACTCATCTACCAGGTTAATATTGCCGTCCATGTACGCGGCAAAATCCCGCCCAAAGTCAAGCGCCGTCTGATAGCGATCGGCGGCATCCATCTGCCGGGCCGCCTCGTCGCGCATGGCGGCCGCCTGGGAGGCAACCTGCCGGCCGGTATCGGAAATGCTCACCGTATCGCTCGCGTTCCCGGTTTCGGCTTTGGACAACGCAATGCCGCCCGGGCGCGTGGCGTCATAGCGCAATTCATAACCTGACGATGAGATAGGGGAAATGCTTGACATGGCAGCCTCCGGAGCAGGAAAAATATTCTTCTTCAAATAGTCACGCATAAATAATACCAACGAATAGCTTTATATATTTTAAAAATCAAAATTTTTATAAAATCACTTGCCTAGCTGTAGAGTGTCAACACGTTGTTCACCCTCCGCTCAGCCTTGAGGCTGGAGGTTTTCTGCCAAGAGCCGTATGCGGACGCACAAAGTTGTAGCGATGCGTCCAGACCGGCAAGTTCGCTGTTCTTTTC